>NZ_JBEAHW010000041.1:0-134959 GCF_040062085.1 Klebsiella sp. JN_Kp122 | reverse complement strand
CCGGTCCGCTCCGGTTTGTAGCCCCGGTAAGCGCAGCGCCACCGGGGAGAGGTTCGCGGATGGCGGCTTGCGCCTTATCCGGGCTACCGGTGATCCCATAGTCCGGCCGGGCGCCGCACGAGCCGGGAATTTTCCCTGAGGAGGCTTTGATGAATGAAACGGTAGCATTACATCCTGGCAGCAGGTCATCGGCAAAAGAGGGAGTCATTGATGACACTCTGGCGTCGCTGGAGGAGCTTGAACAACTGCATCCGGCTCTGTATCTGCTGGCGCATCCGCCAGTCGTCCGTGGCAGCCATGATTTCTTTGTCTGTTGTTATGACGCAGGTGTACAGCATGCGCAGATCGGCGTGGCTGAAACGATAGCGGCGTTGCTTGATTCGCGGGCGCATGAGCAGCAAAGGAGCGGCCTGCTTTGCGCCGCCGCCGGGCATCTGGATGCGCTGCGCCAGCCGCTGACGCATAATCGTTTATGCGATCTGGCCGGGCAGATGTGCGCCAGCATGGCGCAGGCTGATAGTGAATCGCGCAGCGGATTCTACAGCGTACGCAGTATCTCGCTGCCGGTGTATCGACGATTGCTGCGGGATAACCATTCGCACAGCGTTTGCTTACAACAGTCGCTGCTGCACTTGCTGGCCTGGAAGAGTGAATCGCCGTGGGCGCGGCAGCAGGCGCAACGGCTGCTGTGGCAGGGCGGGGTTCTCGGCGAGAGAGGAGAATTAGCGTTACTGACGCTGGATGATGAACTGCGGGAGCGGCAGGTCCGCTGGCCATCATTATGGTCGTTGCTGGCGGTGACCGGGTTTCTGGCCAGATTCCCGGCGGGACCGCTGTTTGTTGATTAATCGCGCTCCGATAACGGAGCGCTAATCTTTAATTTGTCGCCGGATATTCCTGTACCGCCACGTGCAGGGTGATTTTCTTATCATCACGCATGATGACCACCGGGATTTCTGAACCCGGGCGAATTTCTGCGACCTGGTCCATGGTTTCCAGCGCCGAGATCGCCGGTTTATCGTTCACCGAGATGATCACATCATTGGCGCGGATCCCGGCCTGCGCCGCTGGGCCGTCAGGTGCGACGTCATTAACGACGATCCCCTGGATCTGATCCATGCCGCCGCTCTGCGCATGCATCGGCGCGATCTCGCGGCCGCTGATCCCGATGTAACCGCGGATCACCCGGCCGTCGCGGATCAGTTTGTCCATGATTTTGGTCGCCAGCTGGAACGGGATGGCAAAGCCGATCCCTTCCGGCGTTTCGCCGTCATTGCTCTTATCAAACGACAGGGTGTTAATACCCATCAGTTCACCCAGCGAGTTGACCAGCGCGCCGCCGGAGTTGCCGTGGTTGATAGAGGCGTCGGTTTGCAGGAAATTCTGCCGCCCGGTGGGGTTCAGGCCAATACGACCGGTCGCGCTGATGATCCCCTGGGTGATGGTTTGTCCGAGGTTATACGGGTTGCCTATCGCCAGTACCACATCGCCGATGTGCGGAACGCGTTTCGGGTTAATCGGGATAACCGGCAGGCCGCCGCTGGCGTTTATTTTGAGCACCGCCAGGTCAGTCAGGGTATCGGAACCGACCAACAGGGCTTCAAATACCCGTCCATCCTGCAAGGCGATGATTATCTGATCGGCATCGTTGATGACGTGCTTGTTGGTGAGGATATATCCGCGTTGGTCCATGATAACGCCGGAGCCGAGCGTCAGCTGGTTATGGCTGGTGCTGTTCAGCGCGCGGTTATAGACGTTGACCACCGCCGGCGCGGCGCGTCTTACCGCAGCATTATAGCTGGCGGGCGATTCGTCAGCGGTATCGCTCGGCGTCGCCGACGAGAGCTGCCACTGGCGCAGCGAAGGCATCGCCGCCAGCAGGATGCCGCCGACGATTAAACCGATAAGGACTGAACGTAAAAGCTTTCCTGGCATGATGCGAATATCGTTAATTAATGGGCAGGCGCAGCATAGCATGACTTATCCGGACATCGCACGACGCGCGATGTCCGGATGCAGCCGTCAGCGTAGCAGCAGATAAATGCTTTCGTTACCGCGCAGCACATTCAGCGCGATGACGGCCGGTTTGGTTTCCAGCACTTTACGTAGCTCGGCGATGGAACGCACGCGCTGGCGGTTGAGGCCGATAATGAGATCGTCTTTATGCAGGCCAACCTGAGCCGCCGCGCTGCCTTTATCGACGTTATCGATGCTCACGCCCTTAGTGCCGTCTTTTAACTGACCATCGCTTAGCGCCGCTCCCTGCAGGGCCGGGATAATCAGCTCGGCGCTGGCGGTGGAGGAGGTGCTCTTATCCAGCGTGACCTCAACGTCCAACGGTTTGCCGTCGCGCAGTAGCCCCAGTTTTACTTTTGTGCCAGGGGCGGTAGTGGCGATACGCGAGCGCAGCTCGGCGAAGCTGCTTAGCGGCTTGCCGTTCATGCTGACGATAACGTCACCGGATTTAATCCCAGCTTTTGCGGAGCCTGAATTGGCCAGGACTTCGCTTACAAAGGCGCCGCGCTGAGCGTTGATATTCATCGCTTTGGCGATATCTGCGCTCATTTCCATGCCTTTAATGCCCAGCAGGCCGCGTTTGATTTCGCCGTATTGAATAAGCTGATCGGCGAGGGTCTTCGCCATGTTGCTCGGGATGGCGAAGCCGATACCGATGCTGCCGCCGCCCGGCGCCAGAATGGCGGTATTGATGCCGATAAGCTCGCCGTTGAGATTCAGCAACGCGCCGCCGGAGTTGCCGCGGTTAATTGAGGCATCGGTCTGAATAAAGTTTTCCAGCCCTTCGAGATTAAGGCCGCTACGACCCAGCGCGGAGATGATGCCGGAAGTAGCGGTTTGCCCGAGGCCGAAGGGGTTGCCGACGGCAACGGCGAAATCGCCGACGCGTAGCTTGTCGGAATCCGCGATGGCGATTTGCGTTAAATTGCTGGGTTTTAAAACCTGCAGCAGGGCGATATCGCTCTGTTCGTCGCTGCCGACCAGTTTGGCATCGAACTCGCGGCCATCGTTCAACTGAATGCTGATTTTCTGCGCCTGGCTTATTACGTGGTTGTTGGTCAGCACGTAGCCTTTGGCGGCGTCGATAATCACCCCTGAACCGAGGCCTTCAAACGGCTGCGCCTGCTCTTGCGGCGCGTTGTCGCCGAAGTATTTTTTCAGCTCTTCCGGCATATTCTGCACCGGCGAGGCGGTGCCTTCTACCTGCACGCTGACCACCGCAGGCAATACTTTTTCCAGCATCGGCGCGAGGCTCGGTAGCGCGCCCTGGCCTGGAACCTGGGTCGGCAGTGATGCCGCCGCCGGAGGCAGGACCGACAACGATAATCCAATGCTTAACGCTAACGCACTCAACAGCAAAGTCTGTTTCTTCATTAGATGCTGGCTCTCGTAACCTGAGGTGTATGGAAAATACGTCTGAATGGTTTGATGTTATTGAATTTTCGACCGGCTAACAATGCGGTCCGTGCTTAAATTGTAGCTGGGATGCAGGGGGAAGACGGGCGCGGAAGGCGCGCCCGGTAAATATTTTTACGCAGACAGCGGGATCAGTCGCGTTTCGCGCCACCGCGCAGTAGGCCGGATGCGCCTTCAGAATAATCGCGCGGCATCTGTACCGGCGCCTGATCGTTGCTGGCTTCGGACTCCGCCAGGCGATTGCGGAACGGATTGGCGTCCGCCATTGCGTCCGGCAGCAGGCTGCTGGAGCTTTTTGCCATGTGCTGATACAGCTGACGGTAGTCATCCGCCATGTTGTCCAGCAGTTCTGCGCTGCGCGCAAAATGGCTGACCAGCTCTTCGCGATACTCTTCAAGCTCTGCTTTATTCTTTTCCAGTTCGAACTGCAGCGCTTGTTGCTGACGCAATTTGCGGTTACCAAAACGCATGGCGACGGCACCGATGATGATACCGACGACTAATCCAATTAGCGCGTATTCCCAGGTCATGAACATCTCCCGTTGTTTTGTGGTTCCGTAGGGTGGCTGTTAGGCTCTCCGCCTGCGCCCGATAGTGCCACTATAACCGCTAATTCCACAGAAGTGGAATCCTGGCGTATCATCGCGTACTGTAGAACCGCCTTTTTTTCGTCAATCGTGGGCCACGGCGCCACGGTTTTCAAGGAATAACAATAAGATCATGCAAAGCCTGTCCCCAACATCGCGTTACCTTTTAGCTCTCAAAGAGGGCAGCCATCAACCAGACGACGTGCAACAAGAAGCGGTCAGCCGCCTCGATACCATCTATCGTGAACTGCAGGAAAAACCTGTAGCCGCAGCGCCTGCGGGCGGCGGGCTGCGGGCGAAATTCAGCAAGCTGCTTGGCAAACGCGAACCGGCGGCGGAAGCGACCGCCGTACGCGGCCTGTATATGTGGGGCGGCGTTGGGCGCGGCAAAACCTGGCTGATGGATATGTTTTATCAAAGCCTGCCGGGCGAGCGTAAACAGCGCCTGCATTTCCATCGCTTTATGCTGCGCGTACACGAAGAGTTAACTACCTTGCAGGGGCATAGCGACCCGCTGGAAATCGTTGCCGATCGCTTTAAAGCGCAAACCGATGTGTTGTGCTTTGACGAGTTTTTTGTCTCCGACATCACCGATGCCATGCTGCTCGGCGGCTTAATGAAAGCGCTGTTCTCGCGTGGGATTACGCTGGTTGCTACCTCAAACATCCCGCCGGACGAGCTCTACCGCAATGGTCTGCAGCGCGCGCGTTTCCTGCCGGCGATAGACGCCATCAAACAGCATTGCGACATTATGAACGTCGATGCGGGGATTGATTACCGCCTGCGCACATTAACCCAGGCGCATCTGTGGCTGTCGCCGCTCAATGGCGAGACCAGCCAGCAAATGGATAAACTCTGGCTGGCGCTGGCGGGAGCCAAACGCGAGCAGATGCCGACGCTGGAAATTAACCACCGGCCGCTGCCGACGTTAGGCGTGGAAAACCAGACTTTGGCGGCGTCGTTCGACACGCTATGCGTGGATGCGCGCAGCCAGCATGATTACATCGCGCTGTCACGCCTGTTCCATACCGTGATGTTGTTCGATGTGCCGGTGATGACGACGCATCTTGAGAGCGAAGCGCGGCGCTTTATCGCGCTGGTGGATGAATTCTACGAACGTCACGTAAAACTGGTGGTCAGCGCGGCGGTGCCGCTGTATGAGATCTATCAGGGCGAACGCCTGAAGTTTGAGTTCCAGCGCTGTTTATCGCGCCTGCAGGAAATGCAAAGCGAAGAGTATCTGAAACAACCGCACATGCCCTGAATCCAGCCTTCTTCTCACATTGAGAAAAACCTGCTGCAAATCACATAAAGGGGTCGATCTTTGGCCCCTACTTCTCTATAATCTTGCGACCCCACGTTACGAGAAGGTTTTTTTTCCCGAAATCTTCTATGTGCTGGCATAGGCTATTCGAAGGGGTAGGTTTGCCGGACTTTGTCGTGTGAACCTCAACTGACTAAACGTTTGGGTGTTCACCAACGTGTAACTTATTTATTTGGGTAAGCTTTTAATGAAAACTTTTACAGCTAAACCAGAAACCGTAAAACGCGACTGGTATGTTGTTGACGCGACCGGTAAAACTCTGGGCCGTCTGGCTACTGAACTGGCTCGTCGCCTGCGCGGTAAGCACAAAGCGGAATACACTCCGCACGTTGATACTGGTGATTACATCATCGTTCTGAACGCAGAAAAAGTTGCTGTAACCGGCAACAAGCGCGAAGACAAAATGTACTACCACCACACCGGCCACATCGGTGGTATCAAAGAAGCGACCTTTGAAGAGATGATTGCCCGCCGTCCTGAGCGTGTGATTGAAATCGCGGTTAAAGGCATGCTGCCAAAAGGCCCGCTGGGTCGTGCTATGTACCGTAAACTGAAAGTTTACGCTGGTAACGAGCACAACCACGCGGCACAGCAACCGCAAGTTCTTGACATCTAATCGGGATTATAGGCAATGGCTGAAAATCAATACTACGGCACTGGTCGCCGCAAAAGTTCCGCAGCTCGCGTTTTCATCAAACCGGGCAACGGCAAAATCGTAATCAACCAGCGTTCGCTGGAACAGTACTTCGGTCGTGAAACTGCCCGCATGGTAGTTCGTCAGCCGCTGGAACTGGTCGACATGGTTGAGAAACTGGATCTGTACATCACTGTTAAAGGTGGTGGTATCTCTGGTCAGGCTGGTGCGATCCGTCACGGTATCACCCGCGCTCTGATGGAGTACGACGAGTCCCTGCGTTCTGAACTGCGTAAAGCTGGCTTCGTTACTCGTGACGCTCGTCAGGTTGAACGTAAGAAAGTCGGTCTGCGTAAAGCACGTCGTCGTCCGCAGTTCTCCAAACGTTAATTGTTTTCTGCTCACGCAGAACAATTTGCGAAAAAACCCGCTTCGGCGGGTTTTTTTATGGATAAAACGGCTGTTATCCACAAAGAAATGGTCTGTTCTTACCACTTTTTCAGCATTTCCAGAATACCCTCACCACAACGTCCGCAAAATCTGGTAAACTATCATCCAATTTTCTGCCCAAATGCTGGTGGTTGTTCATTTTTTAGTTAATCAATGAACATATCGTCGCCGTGCGAATGGGGTTTATACATCTGGCTGGCCATGCGTGGTCGGCAGCAGTAAAAATTCTGAATATACCTGGAGGTTTTCATGGCTGTCGCTGCCAACAAACGTTCGGTAATGACGCTGTTTTCTGGTCCTACTGACATCTATAGCCATCAGGTCCGCATCGTGCTGGCCGAAAAAGGTGTCAGTTTTGAGATAGAGCACGTGGAGAAGGATAACCCGCCTCAGGATCTGATTGACCTCAACCCGAATCAAAGCGTCCCGACGCTGGTGGATCGTGAGCTCACTCTGTGGGAATCCCGCATCATTATGGAATACCTGGATGAGCGTTTCCCGCATCCGCCGCTAATGCCGGTTTACCCGGTGGCGCGTGGTGAAAGCCGTCTGTACATGCAACGTATCGAGAAAGACTGGTATTCGCTGATGAATACCATCCAGACCGGTACCGCGGCCCAGGCTGATGCCGCTCGTAAGCAACTGCGTGAAGAACTGCAGGCGATTGCGCCGGTCTTTACTCAGAAGCCTTACTTCCTGAGCGACGAATTCAGCCTGGTCGATTGCTACCTGGCTCCGCTGCTGTGGCGTTTGCCGGTTCTCGGCGTAGAACTGGTGGGTGCTGGCGCGAAAGAGCTTAAGGGCTATATGACTCGCGTCTTCGAACGTGATTCTTTCCTCGCTTCTTTAACTGAAGCCGAGCGTGAAATGCGCCTCGGCCGGGGCTAAATAATGGATGTCTCACAGCTGACGCCGCGTCGCCCGTACCTGCTGCGGGCGTTCTATGAGTGGCTGCTGGATAACCAGCTGACTCCGCACCTGGTCGTCGATGTGACGCTGCCAGGCGTTCTCGTGCCGATGGAGTACGCTCGCGACGGCCAAATCGTTCTGAATATTGCGCCACGTGCGGTGGGCAATCTGGAACTGGCGAATGACGAAGTGCGCTTTAATGCTCGCTTCGGCGGCGTACCGCGCAACGTTTCCGTGCCGCTGGCTGCGGTACTCGCTATCTATGCCCGTGAGAACGGCGCAGGAACGATGTTTGAACCTGAAGCGGCCTATGACGAAGATGTCAGCAGCCTCAACGATGATGACGTCGTGTCTGAGAGCGAAAACGAAACGGTGATGTCGGTGATTGATGGCGATAAGCCGGATAATCACGATGACGATCCAGACGACACGCCGCCGCCGCCGCGCGGTGGTCGTCCGGCGCTGCGCGTTGTGAAGTAATGCCTGACAGGCCCTCCGGGGCCTGTTTTTTTTGCCTGTCTGCTTTGTTAACCCCGCCACACATCACGCGTCCTGCCGCTGGTACTGTTAATGCTACACGTATCCGTCCAGAGAGCAGGAATGTCTTTATTTGAACAACTAAATTCGCGCATACGCCATCATGGCGGACTCATCGTCTCCTGTCAGCCGGTACCCGGCAGTCCGCTTGATGACCCGCAGATTGTCGCCGCAATGGCGCTTGCGGCAGAGCAGGCGGGGGCCGTGGCGCTGCGCATTGAAGGTCTGAACAACCTACATACCGTCCGTCCGTTAGTGACGGTGCCCATTATCGCTCTGATTAAGCGCGATCTGCCTGATTGCCCAGTGCGTATTACTCCATGGTTGGAAGATATCGACGCGCTGGCGCAGGGCGGAGCAGATATTATTGCCATTGACGGTACGCAGCGTCAGCGTCCAGCGTCGGTATCGGCGCTATTGGCGGAAATTCATCATCAGGGAAAAGTGGCGATGGCGGATTGTTCGTCTCAGGCCGATGCCCTGCAGTGCTGGCAGCTGGGCGCAGAGATCGTCGGCACCACTCTTTCAGGCTATACCTCAGAAGAGACGCCGGATGAGCCCGACCTGGCGCTGGTGAAAAGCCTGAGTGCCGCGGGCTGCAGAGTGATCGCCGAGGGGCGCTACAATACGCCAGCGCAGGCGGCTGAGGCGATGCGCCACGGCGCGTGGGCAGTTACCGTCGGTTCAGCGATAACCCGCTTAGAGCATATCTGCGGTTGGTATAATGCGGCGTTGAAACAAGCCGTTTCCAATCGATGAAGCATAAAAAAAGCCCAGTGGCGTTAACCATCGGGCTTTTCTGTGTTGAGACTCAGGGTCTAATCAGACTTCAAGATAGTTGAGGATCCCGTCCGCCGCTTTACGGCCTTCGGCAATCGCCGTTACCACCAGGTCTGAGCCGCGAACGATATCGCCGCCGGCAAAGATTTTCGGGTTGCTGGTCTGGAACGCGTTGTCGCTGCCTTCCGGGGCGATGATGCGGCCCTGAGAATCCAGCTCGACGCTATGTTTCGCCAGCCATTCCATGCTGTGTGGACGGAAACCAAACGCCATCACCACCGCGTCTGCCGGCACCACATGCTCGGAACCGGCGACGATTTCCGCGCGACGGCGGCCTTTCGCATCCGGCTGGCCCATTTCGGTGCGCGCCATTTTCACGCCGCACACTTTGCCGTTGGCATTCACTTCCACGCCCAGCGGCTGGACGTTGAACTGGAATTCGACACCCTCTTCACGCGCGTTTTTCACTTCGCGTTTGGAACCCGGCATGTTTTCTTCGTCACGACGATAGGCGCAGATAACGTGCGCCGCCCCCTGACGAACCGAGGTCCGCACGCAGTCCATCGCGGTGTCGCCGCCGCCGAGAACCACCACGCGTTTGCCTTCCATACTGACGAACGGTTCGTGCGCCGTTTCGCCAAAGCCCATGATCTGTTTGGTGTTGGCGATAAGGAACGGCAGTGCGTCATACACGCCGTTGGCATCTTCGTTTTCCAGTCCGCCGCGCATGGACTGGTAGGTGCCCACGCCCAGAAATACGGCATCGTACTCTTTCAGCAGATCGTCGAGCTGGACGTCACGTCCCACTTCGGTATTGAGCCGGAACTCAATCCCCATGCCGGTGAAGATCTCACGGCGGCGGGTCATCACCTCTTTTTCCAGCTTAAACGCCGGGATGCCGAAGGTCAGCAGACCGCCGATTTCCGGATGACGATCGAAAACGATCGCCTTTACGCCGTTACGGGTCAGCACATCCGCGCAGGCCAGGCCTGCCGGACCGGCGCCGATAATGGCGACGGTTTTACCGGTTTGTTTCACGCCGGACAAGTCCGGACGCCAGCCCATCTCAAACGCCTTATCATTGATATAGCGCTCAATGTTGCCGATGGTTACCGCGCCGAACTCATCGTTCAGGGTACAGGAACCTTCGCACAGGCGGTCCTGCGGGCAGACACGTCCGCAGACTTCCGGCAGGGTGTTGGTCTGATGCGACAGTTCGGCCGCTTCAAAAATACGCCCCTCGTTGGCCAGTTTCAGCCAGTTAGGGATGTAGTTGTGCACCGGACATTTCCATTCGCAGTACGGGTTGCCGCAGGAGAGGCAGCGATCTGCCTGCGCCTTGGCCTGGCCTTCTGAAAACGGCTCGTAAATTTCTACAAATTCAATTTTACGGATCTTCAGCGGTTTCTTTGGCGGATCAACGCGCTGCAGGTCGATAAATTGGTATACGTTCTGACTCATCTTAACCCCTTACTGCGCCTGCACCCGCAGCTCAGCTGCGGAACGACTACGGTGACCCAACAGTGCTTTAACATCGCTGGACTTCGGTTTAACCAGCGCAAACTTCGCTGCGAAGGCCGGCCAGTTGGCGAGGATCTCTTCGCCGCGCTGCGAACCGGTAAGCTGGACGTGTTCGGTAATTAAGCCACGCAGGTGCTCCTCATGGATAGCCAGCGTGTCCACGTCCAGAACTTCCACCAGTTCGGGGTTAACGCGTTTACGGAAGTCGCCATCTTCATCCAGGACGTAAGCAAAGCCGCCGGTCATACCTGCGCCGAAGTTCACGCCGGTTTTCCCCAGGATACAGACGATGCCGCCGGTCATGTATTCACAGCCGTTGTCGCCGATGCCTTCCACCACGGTGATGGCGCCGGAGTTACGTACCGCAAAGCGTTCGCCCGCGCGTCCTGCCGCGTACAGACGACCGCCGGTCGCGCCATACAGACAGGTGTTGCCAATGATGCTTGCTTCATGGCTACGGAAGGCGGAGCCGACCGGAGGACGAATCGACAGCAGACCGCCCGCCATGCCTTTACCCACGTAGTCGTTGGCGTCGCCGGTCAGGTGCAGCTCAACGCCGCCGGCGTTCCAGACGCCGAAGCTCTGGCCCGCGGTACCGCTAAAGTGGGCGGTAATCGGGTCGGCGGCCAGCCCCTGGTCGCCGTGAGTCTGGGCGATATAACCGGACAGCGACGCCCCAACGGAACGGTCAGTGTTGCGAATATCGAACCAGAACGTTTTGCTCTGTTTGTTATCCACATACGGCTTCGCCTGCTGCAGCAGCTGCGCGTTGAGCACGCCGTTATCGAACGGCGGGTTGCTCTCGGTGCAGTACAGCGCTTTGCCCGGCAGCGGCTCAGCGGTTTCCAGCAGTTTGCCGAGCTCCAGTTTCTGCTGTTTCGCCGTAAAGCCTTCCAGTTCTTTCAGCAGGTCGGTGCGGCCGATCAGGTCCACCAGACGCTTCACGCCCAGCTGCGCCATCAGCTCGCGGGTTTCGCGGGCGATGAATTCAAAGTAGTTGGTCACTTTGAACGGCAGGCCGTGGTAGTGGTTCTTACGCAGTTTGTCGTCCTGGGTCGCTACGCCGGTGGCGCAGTTGTTCAGGTGACAGATACGCAGGTATTTACAGCCCAGCGCGACCATCGGGCCGGTGCCGAAGCCGAAGCTTTCCGCGCCAAGGATCGCCGCTTTGATGATATCGAGGCCGGTTTTCAGGCCGCCATCTACCTGCAGGCGAATTTTATGACGCAGGCCGTTGGCGACCAGCGCCTGCTGGGTTTCCACCAGGCCAAGTTCCCACGGACAGCCGGCATATTTCACCGATGAAAGCGGGCTCGCCCCGGTACCGCCATCGTAGCCGGCGATAGTGATTAGGTCTGCGTAGGCTTTCGCCACGCCGGTGGCGATGGTGCCGACACCCGGCTCGGAAACCAGTTTGACGGAAATCATCGCCTTCGGATTGACCTGCTTGAGGTCGAAAATCAGCTGCGCCAGATCCTCGATAGAGTAAATATCGTGGTGCGGCGGCGGGGAGATCAGCGTCACGCCAGGTACCGAATAACGCAGTTTGGCAATATAAGGCGTCACTTTGTCACCCGGCAACTGTCCGCCTTCACCGGGTTTCGCGCCCTGGGCGACTTTAATCTGGATCACGTCGGCATTCACCAGGTAGGCTGGGGTAACGCCGAAACGACCTGAAGCCACCTGCTTAATACGCGAGACTTTGTTGGTGCCGTAGCGCGCCGGGTCTTCACCGCCTTCACCGGAGTTGGAGAAGCCGCCGATGCTGTTCATCGCTTCCGCCAGTGATTCGTGCGCTTCCGGGCTCAGCGCGCCGATCGACATGGCCGCGGTATCGAAGCGTTTAAACAGCTCTTTCGCTGATTCCACTTCATTGATGCTTATGGCTTCATCGCCTGGGTTGAGCGCCAGCAGATCGCGCAGCGTGGCTGCCGGACGTTCGTTAACCAGCTTCGCGTATTCCTGATAATCACGGTATTCGCCGCTCTGAACCGCCTGCTGCAGGGTGCGAACGACGTCCGGGTTGTAGGCGTGATATTCGCCGCCGTGGACATATTTCAGCAAACCGCCCTGAGCCAGCGGTTTACGCGCCAGCCATGCGCGTTTCGACAGATTCAGCAGGTCCTGCTGGAAGTCATCGAAACCGGCGCCGCCGATGCGGCTCACTACGCCCTGGAAGCAGAGGTCGGCCACGTCGCGATGCAGACCGACCGCTTCGAACAGCTTCGAGCAGCGGTAGGAGGCGATGGTCGAGATCCCCATCTTCGACATGATTTTGTACAGGCCTTTGTTGATGCCGTTACGGTAGTTCAGCATCACCGTACGGTATTCTTTATCGATAGCTTTGCTATCCACCAGCTTCGCCAGGGTTTCATAGGCAAGATATGGATAGATAGCCGTCGCGCCAAAGCCCAGCAGCACCGCAAAGTGGTGCGGATCGCGGGCGCTGGCGGTTTCGACGATGATGTTAGCGTCGCAGCGCAGGCTCTTATCGACGAGGCGCGTCTGGATGGCGCCAACGGCCATCGGCGCCGGTACCGGCAGACGGTCTTTCGCGATGTTGCGGTCGGACAGCACCAGCAGTACGGTGCCGTTACGTACCATCTGTTCCGCTTTATCGCACAGCGCTTTTACCGTCTCGGCCAGCGTGGTTTCGTTGGCATCAAAGGTAATATCCAGGGTGTCGGCGCGATAGTGCTCCTCCTCCATGGTGGTCAGCTGTTTAAAGTCGGAGTACAGCAGGATCGGCGATTTGAAGCTCAGGCGGTGCGCCTGGCCTTCCGCTTCGCAGAAGACGTTCATTTCACGGCCGATGCTGGTGGCCAGCGACATCACGTGCGCTTCACGCAGCGGATCGATCGGCGGGTTTGTCACCTGGGCGAACTGCTGGCGGAAATAATCATAAATGATACGCGGCTGGCTGGAGAGCACGGCGAATGGGGTATCATCGCCCATCGAACCGACCGCTTCCTGGCCGTTTTCCCCCAGGACGCGCAGGACGGAGTCCAGCTCTTCGGCGCTGTAGTTAAACTGTTTCTGGTAGCTGGCGAGCGTGTCATCATCCAACTGACGGCTGCCGACTTCTTCTTCCGGCAGGTCTTCGAACGGCACCAGACGGCGGACGTTTTTCTCCATCCACTCTTTGTACGGATGGCGGCTTTTTAGATCGTTATCGGTTTCCGCCGAGTGCAGAATGCGCCCGCTGCGGGTATCGATGACCATCAGCTCGCCAGGCCCAACGCGGCCTTTTTCCATCACCTCATCAGGCTGGTAGTCCCAGATACCGACTTCAGACGCGCAGGTGATGAGTTTATCTTTGGTAATGACGTAGCGCGCCGGACGCAGACCGTTACGGTCGAGGTTACAGGCGGCGTAGCGACCGTCGGACATGACGATGCCCGCCGGGCCGTCCCACGGCTCCATATGCATGGAGTTAAAATCGAAGAACGCGCGCAATTCCGGATCCATGTCCGGGTTATTCTGCCAGGCTGGCGGTACCAGCAGGCGCATCGCGCGGACGATATCCATCCCGCCTGCCAGCAGCAGTTCCAGCATATTATCCATCGAGCTTGAATCAGAGCCGGTTTCGTTGACGAACGGCGCGGCGTCATGCAGATCGGGGATCAGCGGAGTCTGGAATTTATAGGTACGGGCGCGGGCCCACTGGCGGTTACCGGTGATGGTATTGATTTCACCATTGTGCGCCAGATAGCGGAAAGGCTGCGCCAGCGGCCAGCGCGGCACGGTATTGGTGGAGAAGCGCTGGTGGAACAGGCAGATGGCGGATTCCAGACGCAGGTCCGCGAGGTCCAGGTAGAAGCGCGGCAAATCCGCCGGCATACATAGACCTTTATAGATATTAACCAGGTTCGACAGGCTACAAACGTAGAAATCTTTGTCTTCCTGCAGGCGCTTTTCAATGCGGCGGCGCGCGATGAACAGACGGCGTTCCATATCGCGCGGACGCCAGCCTGCCGGCGCGTTAACAAAAATTTGTTCAATACGAGGCAGCGAGGAGAGGGCGATTTCACCGAGCACGCCTTCATTGGTTGGCACATCGCGCCAGCCAACGATAGACAATGTTTCGCGTTGCAGCTCTTCTTCAACGATACGGCGCGCAGCGCTTGCCAGCTCGGGGTCTTTATTCAGGAACAGCATCCCGACGGCGTAGTTTTTGGCTAAGCGCCAGCCGCGCTCTTCCGCCACAATCCGGAAGAAACGATCGGGTTTTTGTAACAGCAGGCCGCAACCGTCGCCGGTTTTACCATCGGCCAGGATCGCGCCGCGGTGCTGCATTCGGGCCAGTGCGTGTATAGCGGTGCGCACTACCTTGTGGCTAGGTTCGCCTTCTATGTGGGCGATCAGGCCGAAACCACAGTTATCCCGCTCAAGGGATTTGTCGTACAACATATCAGTGAACCTCCCCAGGCTCTACGGGACGCCCCCTTAATCGATTGCGCGCAAGGCACAGCAAGAGCATGGCGACGGGGTAAGGGCATCTTTGCCTACCTCGCATTCGCCCTCTTTAAATCCTTTTCGCATCGGTACACAAGTTTGAGGACTTGCTATTAAGAGGGAATCTCAATTACTGCATAAATATGATGAGCAGAGCGCTCATCCAGAAAGCTTCCAGCGGATTCCCAACTTAGCGAGAATCCACACTTACGTCAAATGGCAATCTTATTTATACAAAAGTGTGCTAAGAGGTGTTTAATTTTATGATTTTAAAAAGAATTGTTGTTTTTTTAAAGGCATATAAACTCTCAGGGATGCGTAATCTAGTGTGATCTGTCTCACTATATCCGTAGCCTAAGATTACCTTTCTGTGCTGAATTGTATTTTTATGGCGGAATATTTGACTGCTGGTTGTCTTAATCGCAGGAAATAAAACTGTTTTTTGCTGCGACAAAGATAATTGAAACTCAGCATTGAAGTATAAGTAAATGTTATTACCGCGGGTGTGAATGAAACCGCGTTTATTTTGATTTAATATGCAATGAGGTAAGCGGCCGCGCTGACGATTGATCCAGGTCATCGCCGTCGGAGGCTAAAAATGGCAGGCTTGGCCCCTTTCTTGAGGCCGGTCTATCAGATTATGCAGTTACAAAAATTAGTCAACATGTTTGGTGGGGATCTTACGCGCCGCTACGGCGAAAAGGTTCATAAACTGACGCTGCATGGTGGATTTAGCTGCCCGAACCGGGATGGCACAATTGGCCGCGGCGGCTGCACATTTTGTAATGTCGCCTCCTTCGCCGACGAGGCCCAGCAGTACCGTTCGATTGCCGATCAGCTGGCGCACCAGGCGCAGTTGGTTAACCGAGCGAAACGCTATCTTGCTTATTTCCAGGCCTACACCAGCACCTTTGCCGAAGTACAGTTGCTGCGTTCAATGTATCAGCAGGCGGTGAACCAGGCGAATATCGTGGGGCTGTGCGTCGGCACCCGCCCCGACTGCGTTCCCGATGCGGTGCTGGACCTGCTCAGCGAATATCGGGAGCAGGGCTATGAAATCTGGCTGGAGCTGGGATTGCAGACCGCGCATGATAAAACGCTGCATCGTATCAATCGCGGCCATGACTTTGCCTGCTACCAGCGCACCACCCGACTGGCGCGCGAGCGCGGATTAAAGGTCTGCGCGCATCTTATCGTCGGCCTGCCGGGCGAAACCCAGCAGCAGTGCCTGCACACCCTGCAACGGGTGGTCGACACCGGCGTCGATGGCATCAAACTGCACCCGCTGCACATCGTGACCGGCAGCATCATGGCGAAAGCCTGGCAGGCGGGTCGCCTGAACGGTATTGCGCTGGATGATTATACGATCACCGCCGGTGAGATGATTCGCCATACCCCGCCGGAGGTGATTTACCATCGCATCTCGGCCAGCGCCCGCCGCCCGACGCTACTGGCGCCGCTGTGGTGCGAAAACCGCTGGACCGGTATGGTCGAGTTGGACAAATACCTTAATACCCATGGCGTTCAGGGGTCGGCATTGGGGACGCCGTGGATCCAGCCTGCCTGATGTTCCACTTCCTTAACGGCTGATTACCGCCGCATTTTTTGCACAACTTACAGCGTAATGTTCAGAATTGGGTATTATTGTGCGGAGTTGGCGATAAGGAATCCCTCATGAAGCAAATTCGTATGCTGGCGCAGTACTATGTCGACCTGATGATGAAGTTAGGTCTGGTGCGCTTTTCAATGCTGTTGGCTCTGGCGCTGGTGGTGCTGGCTATCGTGGTGCAGATGGCCGTCACGATGGTGCTGCATGGACAGGTGGAGAGTATCGATGTCATCCGCTCTATCTTCTTCGGGCTGCTGATTACCCCCTGGGCGGTCTATTTTCTGTCAGTGGTGGTCGAACAGCTGGAAGAGTCGCGTCAGCGCCTCTCGCGGCTGGTGGAAAAGCTGGAAGAGATGCGCGAGCGCGATCTTAAGCTTAACGTACAGCTCAAGGATAATATCGCCCAGTTGAACCAGGAAATTGGCGAACGTGAAAAAGCGGAAGCGGAGCGCGAAACCACGCTGGAACAGCTGAAAATAGAGATGAAAGAGCGCGAAGAGACGCAAATTCAGCTAGAGCAACAATCCTCTTTCCTGCGCTCTTTCCTTGATGCCTCACCGGATCTGGTTTTCTATCGTAACGAAGATAAAGAGTTCTCCGGCTGTAACCGGGCGATGGAATTGTTGACCGGTAAAAGCGAAAAGCAGCTGATTCACCTCAAGCCGCAGGATGTCTATAGCGAAGAAGCCGCGGTGAAAGTGCTGGAGACCGATGAGAAAGTCTTCCGCCATAATGTCTCACTGACCTACGAACAATGGCTCGATTATCCCGATGGGCGTAAAGCCTGCTTTGAGATCCGCAAGGTCCCCTACTATGACCGCGTGGGCAAGCGCCGTGGCCTGATGGGCTTTGGCCGCGATATTACCGAGCGTAAGCGCTATCAGGACGCGTTGGAGCGCGCCAGCCGGGACAAGACCACCTTTATCTCAACCATCAGCCACGAGCTGCGTACGCCGCTCAATGGCATCGTTGGGCTCAGCCGCATCCTGCTGGATACTGAATTGACCAACGAGCAGGAAAAATATCTGAAAACTATCCATGTTTCAGCGGTGACGCTGGGGAATATCTTCAACGATATTATCGATATGGATAAGATGGAGCGGCGCAAAGTTCAGCTTGATAATCAGGAGGTGGATTTTACCAGCTTCCTTGCCGATCTGGAGAACCTCTCAGGCCTGCAGGCGCAGCAGAAAGGTTTGCGCTTTGTGATGGAGCCAACCCAGCCGCTGCCGCATAAGGTGATAACCGATGGCACGCGTCTGCGGCAGATCCTGTGGAACCTGATCAGCAATGCGGTGAAGTTTACCCAACAGGGCAATGTCACCGTGCGCGTCCGCTATGACGAAGGCGATATGCTGCACTTCGAAGTCGAGGACTCCGGTATCGGCATCCCGCAGGCGGAGCAGGACAAAATTTTCGCCATGTATTATCAGGTGAAAGACAGCCACGGCGGTAAACCGGCAACCGGTACCGGTATCGGGCTGGCGGTATCGCGCCGGCTGGCGCGCAATATGGGCGGCGATATCAGCGTGACCAGCCAGCCGGGGCAGGGGGCGACGTTTACCTTGACCGTACACGCGCAGGCGGTAGCTGATGAAGTTGAAGATACGCTGGCCGAAGACGATATGCCGCTGCCGGCGCTGAATGTGCTGCTGGTGGAAGATATCGAACTGAACGTGATTGTCGCCCGTTCGGTGCTGGAAAAATTGGGCAACAGCGTGGACGTGGCGATGACTGGTAAAGCCGCGCTGGAGATGTTCGAACCCGGCGAATACGACCTGGTGCTGCTGGACATTCAGCTACCGGACATGACCGGCCTCGATATCTCGCGACAGCTAAAACAACGCTATGCCGCCGATGAGTTGCCGCCGCTGGTGGCGCTGACCGCCAACGTCCTGAAGGACAAAAAAGAGTATCTTGATGCCGGCATGGATGATGTACTGAGCAAGCCGCTGTCGGTACCGGCGTTAACCGCGATCATCAAGAAATTCTGGGATGCGCCGGAAGACGATGGCCATGAGCCGCCTGCGGTGGATGTGGCGAAATCGGCATCGGTACTGGATACCGACATGCTGGAACAATATATCGAGCTGGTGGGGCCGAAGCTGATTACCGACGGGCTGGCGGTGTTCGAGAAGATGATGCCGGGCTACATGTCCGTGCTGGAATCTAATCTCACCGCGCGCGACCAGAAAGGTATCGTCGATGAAGGCCATAAAATTAAGGGCGCGGCGGGGTCGATAGGCTTGCGCCATATCCAGCAATTAGGGCAGCAGATCCAAACGCCAGATTTACCCGCCTGGGAAGACAACGTCGGTGAGTGGGTGGAAGAGATGAAATCCGAGTGGCAAAACGATGTTGCGGTACTGAAGGCCTGGATTGCGGCGGCGGATAAAAAATGACCCCGGATAAACCGGGGTGCGCGAATACTGCGCCAACACCAGGGAACTGGTTGTTGAGCCAGGATTGTTCGAGTGATTTTTTTACACGGCGCAACCTGAGGATTTGGCTTGCTCGCTCATTAAGATAGCAAACCATAAATATTTTGTTACGTGAATCGGTAAAATATGTGAAGCATAGCGAGTAAATCAAAATTATTTACTTGTTTCATAGAGTTGCGCTAAGGGGTTAGCAAGATGAAGAAGATTGGCGTGGTATTAAGCGGCTGTGGCGTTTACGACGGCGCAGAAATCCATGAAGCGGTCATTACCCTGTTGGCCATTGCGCGTCGCGGCGCGCAGGCGGTTTGCTTTGCGCCGGATAAGGCGCAAACCGACGTGATCAACCATCTGACCGGCGAAACGATGGCGGAAAGCCGCAACGTGCTGATTGAAGCGGCGCGCCTGGCGCGCGGCGCTATTCAGCCTTTGGCCAGCGCCCGCGCGGACGAGCTGGATGCGCTGATTGTGCCAGGCGGCTTTGGCGCGGCGAAAAACCTGAGTAATTTTGCCGCCCAGGGAAGTGAATGCGTTGTTGATCGCGATCTGCAGGCGTTAACGCTGGCTATGCACGAAGCGGGTAAGCCGCTGGGCTTTATGTGTATCGCGCCGGCGCTGTTGCCGAAGATTTTCCCGACGCCGCTGCGGATAACCATCGGTACCGATCCGGATACTGCCGAGGTGCTGGAAGAGATGGGCGCGGAGCACGTGCCGTGCCCGGTTGACGACATCGTGGTCGATGAAGACAACAAAGTGGTGACCACGCCTGCTTATATGCTGGCGCAGAATATTGCCGAGGCAGCCAGCGGTATTGAGAAACTGGTCGATCGCGTACTGGTTCTCGCTGAATGAGTAAGCGTGTTGCGCCGCTGGCGATGATTAAGCGCCTGCTGTTACGCCTGCTGCTGGTCTGTGTGGTGTTCTGGGGCGGCGGTATCGCCGTATTCAGCGTCCTGCCGGTGCCGTTCTCAGCGGTGATGCTGGAGCGCCAGGTTAGCGCCTGGTTCTCCGGTGATTTCCATTATGTCGCCCATTCTGATTGGGTTGGCATGGACGAGATTTCCCCCTGGATGGGGCTGGCGGTGATTGCCGCCGAAGATCAGAAATTCCCCGACCACTGGGGTTTTGACGTACCGGCAATCGAAAAAGCGCTGGCGCACAACGAACGGAATGAAAATCGAATTCGCGGCGCGTCGACGCTCTCTCAGCAGACGGCAAAAAACCTGTTTTTATGGGATGGCCGTAGCTGGTTGCGCAAGGGGCTGGAAGTGGGGCTGACGGTCGGAATTGAAACGGTCTGGAGCAAGAAGCGCATTCTTACCGTGTACTTGAATATTGCCGAGTTTGGCGACGGTATTTTCGGCGTAGAAGCGGCGGCCCAGCGCTATTTTCATAAGCCGGCCAGCCGTTTGACCCCTGCAGAGGCCGCGCTGCTGGCGGCGGTATTACCGAACCCGATTCGTTTTCGCGCCGATGCGCCATCAGGCTATGTTCATAGCCGACAAGCGTGGATCCTGCGCCAGATGCGTCAGTTAGGCGGCGAAGGCTTTATGCAGGCCAATAAGCTGCATTAACCGCGATCCCGCCGGGAGATGATTAGTCTTCATCAAACCCGGCGTTGAACAGCGCAATTACCGCTGCCAGCGCTTCGACTTCCTGCGGGCCGCTGGCCTCCACCTCAATTTGGCGTCCTTTGGCGGAATCCAGCATCAGCAGGGCGATAACGCTGTTGGCTTCCGCTTCGGTGCCTTCGTCGTTGCGTAGCAACACTTCCGCATCGAAATTCTGCATCAGCTCGAAAAGCTTCATTGCCGGGCGCGCGTGCATGCCCAGCTTGTTGGTGATTTCAACGGTTTGCTTGACGGTCATGATTTACGTTTTTCCAGCGTCCGGTGACGAGATTGCACGTTCTTACCGCGCGAACGGAAGTAGTCAGCCAGCTGTTCGGCAATATAGACCGAGCGATGCTTACCGCCGGTACAACCAATGGCCACCGTCAGATAGCTGCGGTTATTGGTTTCCAGCATCGGCAACCATAGCTCCAGATAGCTACGCGTCTGGTAAATAAAGTTATGCACTTCCGTATGGCGATCGAGGAAGGCGGCAACCGGTTTATCGAGGCCGGTCATGGGGCGCAGCTTCGGATCCCAGTGCGGGTTTGGCAGGAAGCGGACGTCAAATACGTAATCGGCATCGATAGGGATACCGTGTTTGAAGCCGAATGATTCAAAGACCATCGTCAATTCACGCTCGCGTTTACCTAACAGGCGGGTACGCAGCATCTCGGCCAGTTCATGCACCGACATTTCGGAAGTATCGACGATCAGATCCGCACGGGAGCGCAGCGGCTCAAGCAGATCGCTCTCTTCGTCGATCGCGCTTTCAAGCGACAGATTCTTGCTGGAGAGCGGATGTAAGCGACGGGTATCGCTGTAGCGGCGGATCAGGGTGTTACGGTCGGCATCAAGGAACAGCAGCTGCGGGGAGAAGGATTCCGGCAGATTCTGCATCGCTTGTTCAAAGATTTCCGGTGATTCCGGCATATTGCGCACGTCAATGCTGACGGCCGCGGAGATATCGCGGTCGGCCAGCGTTCGCGCCAGCTCAGGCAACAGCACTACCGGCAGGTTATCCACACAGTAGAAGCCCATATCTTCCAGCGCTCGCAGGGCGACGGATTTCCCCGAGCCAGAGCGGCCGCTGACGATCATCAGTACCATGTACCGTTTCTCCTCAGTACGATAAAGGTTAAGACGCGACTCACGTTAAGCGTCATCGCTGCTTCCTGCTTCGGTGATGATCTCATACAACTCTTCATCGCTCACCGCAGCGCGCAGGCGACGGCAGATGGTTTTGTCCGCCAGACGTTTGGCGACCAGCGAGAGCGTATGCAGATGGGTTTTGGTTTGATCGGCCGGCACCAGTAGCGCAAACAGCAGATCGACCGGCTGATTGTCGATCGCATCGAAGGCGATCGGCGTTTCCAACTGCACAAATACGCCAACGGCGCGCAGGGTATCCTCTTCAAGCTTGCCGTGAGGGATCGCAATGCCGTTGCCGATCCCGGTACTGCCCATTTTTTCACGGGTCAGGATCGCTTCAAAGACCACCTGCGGCGGTAAACCTAGCTGCTTCGCCGCCAGTTCGCTGATGATTTCCAGCGCGCGTTTCTTGCTCTGGCAGTGAACCTGGCTACGGGTACAATCCTGGTTAAGGACATTGCTCAGTTGTAGAGCGGAATCGTTGTTCATCATAATTTCACCTGAGCTGCCCTTATCCGCGGGCTGCGGATAAGGGCGATCGCCCGGACAATTAGTGTTGTTTCAGTTTATCTTTATGTTTTGTTAACTGTCTTGCCAGCTTATCGATAAGACCATCGATAGCGGCATACATATCCTGCCCTTCCGCACTGGCATGGATTTCGCCACCGTTGACATGCAAATTGGCGTCCGCGATTTGCGTCACCTTCTCTACTTTTAACACAATATAGACCTGGTTGATCCTATCGAAAAACTGCTCCAGTTTGCTGAACTTCGTAGTGACGAAGTCGCGCATGGAGGGAGTGATCTCGACGTTGTGTCCTGTAATGTTGAGCTGCATAGTGTCTTCCTTATCGGTTGTGTCAGACCAGTTGTTTGCGCTGGTTTGACGGCGGAATGGATAAAGACTCTCGGTACTTAGCAACAGTGCGCCGCGCCACCATAATACCCTGATCGGAGAGCATGGTGGTGAGCTTGCTGTCGCTCAACGGCTTCGCGGGGTTCTCCGCGGCGATTAACTTCTTCACCAGCGCACGAATGGCGGTAGACGAGGCTTCGCCGCCGCCTTCGGTATTGACGTGGCTGGAGAAGAAATACTTCAACTCAAAAATACCGCGTGGACTGTGCAGATATTTTTGCGTGGTAACGCGTGAAATGGTTGATTCATGCATCTCGACGGCCTGGGCGATATCCGCCAGCACCATCGGTTTCATAAATTCTTCACCCTGCTCAAAGAAGGCCTGCTGCTGTTCGACGATGCAGCGGCTGACGCGCAGCAGGGTATCGTTACGGCTCTCAAGGCTCTTAATCAGCCAGCGGGCTTCTTGCAGGTTGCTGCGGATAAACTGGCTGTCGGCGTCGTTGCGCGCATTATTGCCCATCGCCGCGTATTGCTGATTAATCTTCAGCCGCGGAATGCTGTCGGAATTGAGCTCGACGACCCAGCGGCCGTTAACCTTGCGCACCAGTACATCCGGGATCACGTATTCCGGCTCGCTGGTTTGAATGGACTGACCCGGGCGCGGATCCAGCGACTGGATCAGGCAAACCGCCTCTTTCAGAACGTCTTCTTTCAAGCGAGTGACGCGCATCAGGCTACGGAAATCGTGGTTGGCCAGGAGATCAAGATGCTCGCTGATAATCAACCTGGCTTCTTCCAGCCACGGCGTCTCTTTGGCAAATTGTGAAAGCTGGATCAGCAGGCAGTCACGGAGATCCCTGGCGGCGACGCCGACCGGATCGAAACGCTGTACGCGCTTGAGTACCGCTTCAACTTCCTCAAGACCAATTTCATCATCTTCGATACTGTCGACAATGTCCTGAATGGAAATAGTGAGGTAGCCGGTCTCGTCAACGGCATCGACGATGGAGGTGGCTATCGCGCGGTCGGTATCGGTGAATGGCGTGAGCTCGACCTGCCACATCAGATAATCCTGCAGGCTTTGGGTGGTCTCACCCTGATAGATCGGCAGTTCATCGTCCTGGTAGTCGACGCCATTACCCGACGGCGTGCCGGCGGTGTAGATTTCATCCCAGCTGGCGTCCAGCGGGAGCTCGTCCGGCATCTCTTTTTGTTCGAGCGCGTCGACGGTATCCAGAGACTCGCGGTCCTCGGCTTCTGTGGTTTCAACCTCTTCGTGAAGATCGGTTTGCTCAAGCAACGGGTTACTCTCCAGCGCCTGCTGGAGTTCTTGCTGGAGTTCTAACGTGGACAGCTGCAACAAGCGGATGGCCTGCTGCAGTTGGGGCGTCATGGCAAGCTGTTGGCTTAGCCTTAATTGCAAACCTTGCTTCATGTTCAGGGTCAATATCTCCGGCTAAAACGTCTATAACCTCTACCCTATCAGAGTCTGAAGTCTTCCCCAAGGTACACGCGTTTAACCTGCTCGTCTTCAAGGATTTGCTGCGGGGTGCCGTGGGCGATGAGATGGCCCTGGCTCACGATATAAGCTCGTTCACAGACCGCCAGCGTCTCCCTGACGTTATGGTCAGTAATGAGTACGCCCAGCCCGCTGTCGCGCAGGTGTTCGATGATGCGTTTAATATCGATAACCGAGATAGGGTCAACCCCGGCGAACGGTTCATCCAGCAGGATGAATTTCGGGTTCGCCGCCAGCGCGCGGGCGATTTCGACGCGGCGGCGTTCACCGCCGGAGAGCGCCTGGCCCAGGCTATCGCGCAGGTGTTCAATGTGGAACTCTTCCATCAGCTCTTTAGCGCGATCTTCACGCTGCTCGCTGCTGAGATCGTCGCGGATCTGTAGCACCGCCATCAGATTATCGTAGACGCTCAGGCGGCGGAAAATAGAGGCTTCCTGCGGCAGGTAACCGATGCCGCGCCGCGCGCGGGCATGTAGCGGCAGCAGGCTGATATCTTCATCGTCAATGATGATGTTGCCGGCGTCGCGCGGCACGATGCCTACCACCATATAAAAGGTGGTGGTCTTACCGGCGCCGTTCGGGCCCAGCAGGCCGACGATTTCACCGGAGTTGACGGTCAGGCTGACGTCTTCCACCACGCGGCGGCCTTTGTAGGCTTTGGCGAGATTTTTTGCAGTTAATGTTGCCATAACGGATTACTTACCTTTCTTCTGCTGATCGCCGCTTTTGTCCTGCAACTGCGAAGGTACCAGCACCGTAGTCACGCGACCGCCTTTGTTGCTGAAGGCCTGCATTTTCTGCTCTTTCACCAGATAAGTGATTTTGTCGCCCTGAATATTGCTATCCAGCTGTTCCAGATGCGCGTTGCCGGTCAGCACCACGAAATCGTTCTGCAGTTCATAATGCATTTTCGACGCGCGGCCTTTCACCGGCTTGCCGTTGTCCTGCATCTGATAGAAGGTGGCCGGATTGCCGAAACCGTCGATCACCTCTTTGCCTTTTTCACCGCCAGGGCGGGTAACCACGACTTTGTCGGCATTGATTTTAATGGTCCCTTGGGTGACGACCACGTTGCCGGTGAAGGTCACGACGTTGCCCTGCATATCCAACGACTGCTGATCGGACTCGATGTGAATCGGCTGATCGGTATCGCCGGTTTTTGCCAGAGCCGGCAGGCTGGCGGCCAGAAGCGCGCTTGCGAGCGCAATGTTAAGGCTGAGTTTGTTTGTTCTGAATTTCATAAGAGGTTCTAACCTTTTCAATCAGCTCGGCATTTTTGCTGCGTAGGTTCCCGCGCATTTTCAGGCCGCTGGAATTAAATGTTGTTCCGTACAACGTCACCATATCGTCAGAGGTTACATCCTGGGTCACCAGGTTTACCTGCGCGTTATCGGTGGTAATTTTGCGCAGTTGAGAGTCGGGGCTCAACGCGTCGACCTCAACATGGCCGTAAAGATACAGCATACGGTCGTTGGTTAACTTGGCTTTATCCGCTCTGATTGACCAGGTCGGAACCTTATTGGTATCAAAGGTGGTCATCACCGGATTGGTGAACCACGATACTTCTTGTTCGGAAAAGTATTCGACATGCTCGGCTATCAGACGATAGCTCAGCGCGCCTTCCGGGCTGTACACCACGGTATCGGTATGCTCGCTTTTATACGTCGGATCGTTAGGATTGACCGCGACGGTCGCGGTGTCGTCCGTACTCGCCAGGTTCAGGCCGATCAGGATCAACGCGACCAGCGATAGTAAGATGATAACCCAACGTCTGGTTTTACTCATATTGATTGCCCTTTGGCCTCATCAAGCTTGCCCTGCGCCAATAGTAACAAATCGCAGACTTCGCGTACCGCGCCGCGTCCGCCGTTAATTCGCGTGACGTAATTCGCCCGCGGGAGCAACAGCGGATGCGCATCGGCGACGGCGACGCTTAAACCGACTTCCGCCATTACCGGCCAGTCGATCAGATCGTCGCCAATATAAGCGACTTCATCCGGGCGAACCGCCAGTTTGCTTAATAATTCACGAAACGCCAACAGCTTATCGGACTGACCTTGATACAGATGCGTAATGCCCAACGTCTGGCAGCGGTCTTCTACCAGTTTAGCTTTTCGCCCGGTAATAATCGCGACTTCAATACCGGAAGTCAGCGCGCAGCGGATCCCGTAGCCATCGCGGACGTTAAACGCTTTCAGCTCTTCGCCGTTGTTGCCCATATAGATAAGACCATCGGAAAGCACGCCGTCGACGTCGAGGATCAGTAAACGGATCTTCGCCGCCCGGTCGATAAATTCCTGGCTTACCGGCCCGTAGCAGGTGTCGACCTGGGCATCAGCATTATTCATTATTTTATCCTTACTTACACTACGCCAGCGCGCAGCAGATCGTGCATATGTACCACACCTAGCAGCCGGTCGCCATCGGCAACCAGCACGCAGGTGATATGGCGGGACTGCATCAGGTTGAGCGCATCTACCGCCAGCATGCCTGGACGAATGCGGATCCCGCCTGGGGTCATGACTTCAGCGATGCTGGCGTTGCGCATATCGACGCCGGTATCGAAGACGCGGCGCAGGTCGCCATCGGTGAAGATGCCGATGATATTCATCTCGTCATCGCAGATGGCCGTCATGCCCAGATTTTTGCGGGTGATTTCCAGCAGCGCGTCGCGCAGGGTAGCCTGCAGGCCGACGTGGGGGATCTCGTCGCCAGTATGCATAATATCATTGACCCGCAGCAGCAGCTTACGACCGAGTGCGCCGCCGGGGTGCGACAGGGCGAAATCTTCGGCGGTAAAGCCGCGCGCTTCGAGCAGCGCCACGGCGAGGGCGTCACCCATCACCAGCGCGGCGGTGGTGCTGGAGGTCGGCGCCAGCCCTAGCGGACAGGCCTCTTTCGGCACTTTCACACACAGATGAATATCGGCGGCGCGCGCCATGCTGCTATCCGGACGGCTGGTGACGCAGATAAGCGGCACCTGCTGGCGTTTAAGCACCGGAATCAACGCCAGGATTTCATTAGATTCACCGGAATTAGATAACGCGATGACCACATCCTGCGGCGTCACCATCCCCAAATCGCCGTGAGCGGCTTCACCGGGATGGACAAAAAAAGCCGAGGTGCCGGTACTGGCGAAGGTCGCCGCCATTTTGCGCCCGATATGCCCGGATTTGCCCATACCCATCACTACGACCTTACCGCCGCAGCGGAAAATCGTCTCACAGGCGCGGGTGAAATCTTCATTAATATACTGATCGAGCTGGGCCAGACCTTCACGTTCAATTTCCAGAACCTGACGTCCTGCCTGTTGAAAGTCAAAATCCGTTGGCAAATCTATTTGCGACATGATGTTACCCCAATTCATTCAACGAAGTACGGCGCTGAACAGAACAGCACCGCCAACCAAACCAGAAAGCCGCCGACCAGCAAGGCGCCCGCTACGCGCCCCGGCTGCCGTTTACGCCGCCAGCACAGCAGCGCGAAGATCGCGCTGACCAGCAGCATCACGCTGTAGTCGCGCGTAAAAGCTTCAGCAGGGAAGGCGCCAGGGGCGATTAACGCCGGCAGCCCGAGCACCAGCACGAGATTAAGGATATTGGCGCCAATGATATTCCCGATGGCGATATCGTCTTCCCCTTTTCGTGCGCCGGCGATAGCGGTGGCCAGTTCCGGCAGGCTGGTGCCGATAGCAATGACCGTTAAGCCCACCGTCAGTTCGCTAATGGCGAAATAGTTCGCCAACACCGTGGCGTTATCTACCACCATACGGGTGGCCATCGGCATGACGATCATCGCCACCCCAAGCCACAGCAGGGCGACGGGTAGCGAACCACCGCGCGGCAGCTCCGCCAGCTGTTCCCGGGTCAGGCTATCGCTACCCTGACGTTCCGCCAGGCGCGCTATTTTTAGGGTAAACACCAGCCACAGTATGGCCAGCGCCAGTAAAAACAGCCCGTCCAGACGCGAGAGCTGGCCATCGTAGAGCACAAATCCCGCCAGTAAACTGACCAGCAACATTAGCGGCAATTCGCGGCGCAGGATATCAGAATGCACGGTAAATGGATGGAGCAGGGCGGCAAGACCGAGAATTAATAGAATATTCGTAATATTGGATCCCAACGCCGTACCGATCGCCAGATCGGTTTGCCCGTGAAGGGAGGCGGCGGTGGAAACGATGATCTCCGGCAGGCTGGTACCGATGCTCACGACCGTCATGCCGATGATGAGCGGCGGGATCCCCATCATGCGACACAGTATTGAAGCGGCGTATACCAGACGATCGGCGCTGTAAACTACCAGCAGTAAACCAATTATTAACAGAGCCGTTGCTAAGAGCATCTAAAGTCCTTTCTTCAGGTATAATCGTCGCCTCGCTGGCCGTCCGTACGCAGCGTAACGAATTCTTAATTTTGACTTTATGTGTGGCAAAAGTAAAACAAATGCCAGCTTTCGCTAACCCGGGCAGGTAAGATTCTGTAAAAATGTTGGGTTTGTGGTGAAAGAAAGCGCCATGCTTAGCCCGAAGGTTTAGTAAGGATGATTTTATGAGCCAAACTCTGGCGAATTTAGTCGAGGTTCGCGGTATTCGTTTCTCTCGGGGCGACCGCGTCATCTTCGATGATATCTCGCTATCGGTGCCTCGCGGCAAGATTACCGCCATTATGGGGCCATCGGGGATCGGCAAGACGACCCTGCTGCGTTTGATCGGCGGCCAGATCCCGCCGGACAGCGGCGAGATCCTGTTTGACGGCGAAAACGTGCCGCAAATGACGCGCTCGCGGCTGTATACCGTGCGTAAACGCATGAGCATGCTGTTTCAGTCCGGCGCGCTATTCACCGATATGAACGTGTTTGATAACGTAGCTTACCCGTTGCGCGAACATACTCAGTTGCCGGATGCGCTACTGCACACCACCGTCATGATGAAGCTGGAGGCGGTTGGGCTACGCGGCGCGGCGAAACTGATGCCTTCGGAACTCTCCGGCGGGATGGCGCGGCGCGCGGCGTTGGCGCGGGCGATTGCCCTTGAGCCGGATCTGATCATGTTTGATGAACCTTTCGTCGGACAGGATCCCATCACCATGGGCGTATTGGTTAAACTTATCTCAGAGCTGAATAGTACCCTGGGAGTGACCTGCATTGTGGTATCGCACGACGTACCGGAAGTGCTGAGCATTGCGGATTACGCCTACATCGTGGCGGATAAGAAAATCGTTGCCCACGGCAGCGCGCAATCGCTGCGTGAAAATAGCGATCCGCGCGTGCGCCAGTTCATTGATGGCATCGCTGACGGCCCGGTGCCGTTCCGCTATCCTGCGGGCGATTACCACCATGATTTATTAGGCAAAGGGAGCTAAACGACTCATGCTATTCAATGCGTTGGCAGCGCTCGGACACCGCGGCATCAAAACCACCGCGACCTTCGGGCGCGCCGGATTAATGCTGTTTAATGCCGTGGTGGGCAAGCCGGAATTTCGCAAACATGCTCCGCTGCTGGTGCGCCAGCTGTATAACGTCGGCGTGTTATCGATGCTGATTATTATCGTCTCGGGGCTGTTCATCGGTATGGTACTGGGGCTGCAGGGCTATCTGGTATTAACGACCTATAGCGCTGAAACTAGCCTGGGTATGCTGGTGGCGCTGTCGCTGCTGCGCGAGCTGGGGCCGGTGGTAGCCGCACTGCTTTTCGCCGGGCGAGCCGGTTCGGCGTTAACCGCCGAGATTGGCCTGATGCGGGCGACCGAGCAGCTCTCCAGCATGGAAATGATGGCGGTGGATCCGCTGCGCCGGGTGATTTCGCCGCGCTTCTGGGCCGGGGTTATCTCGCTTCCGCTGTTGACGATCATATTCGTCGCCGTAGGCGTCTGGGGCGGTTCGCTGGTTGGCGTCAGCTGGAAAGGCATCGACGCGGGGTTCTTCTGGACCGCGATGCAAAATGCCGTCGACTGGCGAATGGATCTGGTTAACTGCCTGATTAAAAGTCTGGTTTTTGCCGTTACGGTAACCTGGATTGCGTTATTCAATGGTTATGACGCTATCCCCACTTCCGCTGGAATTAGCCGGGCAACGACGCGCACCGTGGTGCATTCGTCGCTGGCGGTTCTGGGGCTGGATTTTGTGCTGACTGCGCTGATGTTTGGGAATTAAGTTCATGCAAACGAAAAAAAATGAGATCTGGGTAGGTGTGTTCTTACTGGCGGCGCTGCTGGCGGCGCTGTTTGTCTGTCTGAAGGCGGCGAACGTCACCTCGTTGCGTACCGAACCGACTTATCGTCTTTATGCGACCTTCGATAACATCGGTGGCCTGAAAGCGCGTTCACCGGTGCGCATCGGCGGTGTGGTGGTCGGTCGCGTCGCGGATATCACCCTCGATCCAAAAACCTATCTGCCGCGCGTTGCCATCGATATCGACGAAAGCTACAACCACATTCCGGATACCAGCTCGCTGGCGATTCGTACTTCTGGTTTGCTCGGGGAGCAGTACCTGGCGCTGAACGTCGGTTTTGAAGACCCGGAACTGGGCACCGCGATTCTTAAAGACGGCGGTACGATTCAGGACACCAAGTCCGCCATGGTGTTGGAAGATCTGATAGGCCAGTTCCTCTATAACAGCAAGGGCAGCGATAATCAGAATTCTGACAATGATAAGGCGGCGGCTGAGGGTCATACTGACGCTACGCCGCAGGCCGGCATGACGCATTAATTTCAGGAGAGACAAGATATGTTTAAACGCTTACTCATGGTCGCCATGCTGGTGATTGCTCCACTAACAGCCGCGCATGCCGCGGATCAAACTAACCCGTATAAGTTGATGGACGAAGCGGCGCAGAAGACCTTCGATCGTCTGAAGAACGAACAGCCGAAGATCAAAGCCAACCCGAACTATCTGCGTGATATCGTCGATCAGGAACTGCTGCCTTACGTGCAGGTGAAATATGCCGGCGCGCTGGTGCTGGGCCGTTACTACAAAGAGGCGACGCCTGCACAGCGTGAAGCCTATTTCGCCGCCTTCCGCGAGTATCTGAAACAGGCTTACGGTCAGGCGCTGGCGATGTATCACGGCCAGACTTACCAAATTGCGCCTGAGCAGCCGCTGGGCAGTGCAACCATCGTGCCGATTCGCGTGACCATCCTCGACCCGAATGGCCGTCCTCCGGTACGTCTGGACTTCCAATGGCGTAAAAATACCCAGACCGGCAACTGGCAGGCTTATGACATGATCGCCGAAGGCGTCAGCATGATCACCACCAAACAAAACGAGTGGAGCGACCTGCTGCGTACGAAAGGCGTTGATGGTCTGACCGCGCAGCTGAAAGCTATTTCTGCCCAGCCTATCACTCTGGATCAGAAGAAATAATGAGCGAACAACTGAGCTGGAACCGCGACGGTGAACGCCTGGCGTTACGCGGCGAACTGGATCAGGAATTTATACTGCCGCTGTGGAATGCACGCGCGCAGGCGACCGACGGCGTATCCACTATCGACCTCAGCGACGTTTCACGGGTCGATAGCGCCGGGGTAGCGTTGCTGGTTCATTTTGTCGCGCTGGTACGTCGGCAGGGCAAAACGGCGCAAGTGGTAGGGAAAAGCGAAAATCTGCAAACGCTGGTTAGTCTTTACAACCTTCCGGCGGACATGATCCCGTAAATTTTTCAGTAGGTTAATGCTGAAGCTATTCTGAAAGCCCCATCAATCTGTTCGATGGGGCTTTTTGCTTGTTTAAGACAGCGCCACTTTCCTCTAAGATGTTGGGCTGTTTTCACACTCAGAAAAATGTGATCCCATGGAAAATCATGAAATTCAGACCGTGCTGATGAACGCACTCTCCCTTCAGGAAGTCCACGTCTCTGGCGATGGCAGCCACTTTCAGGTTATCGCTGTGGGTGAGATGTTTGACGGCATGAGCCGGGTAAAAAAACAGCAGGCTATCTACGCGCCGCTGATGGAATATATTGCCGACAATCGCATTCATGCGCTGTCGATCAAAGCGTTTACCCCGCAAGAATGGGCACGCGATCGCAAACTTAATGGCTTTTAAGCTGTAGGGATGTTCCCTACAGCGTTGATGAATTTTTAACCGAGAACAGAATCAATGGATAAATTCCGTGTTCAGGGGCCGACTCGCCTGCAGGGCGAGGTCACCATTTCCGGCGCTAAAAACGCTGCCCTGCCAATCCTCTTTGCCGCGCTGTTAGCCGAAGAGCCGATTGAAATCCAGAACGTACCGAAGCTGAAAGATATCGATACCACCATGAAGCTGCTGAGCCAGCTGGGCGCGAAGGTCGAGCGCAATGGTTCCGTATGGATCGATGCTGGCCCGGTAAATGTTTTCTGTGCTCCGTACGATTTAGTGAAAACCATGCGCGCTTCCATCTGGGCGCTGGGGCCGCTGGTGGCGCGTTTCGGCCAGGGCCAGGTTTCTCTGCCGGGCGGCTGCGCTATCGGCGCGCGTCCGGTCGACCTGCACATTACCGGCCTGGAACAGCTGGGCGCGGAAATCAAACTGGAAGAAGGCTATGTGAAGGCGTCGGTTAACGGGCGTCTGAAAGGCGCGCATATCGTGATGGATAAGGTCAGCGTAGGCGCGACCGTGACTATCATGAGCGCGGCGACGCTGGCTGAAGGCACGACCGTGATTGAAAACGCCGCGCGCGAGCCGGAAATCGTCGATACCGCCAACTTCCTTAACGCGCTGGGCGCGAAGATTACGGGTCAGGGTTCCGACCGTATCACCATTGAGGGCGTTGCGCGTCTGGGCGGCGGCGTTTATCGCGTGCTGCCGGACCGTATCGAAACCGGTACCTTCCTGGTCGCTGCGGCGATCTCCGGCGGTAAAATTATGTGCCGTCATGCGCAGCCTGATACCCTGGATGCGGTACTGGCTAAGCTGCGTGAAGCTGGCGCGGACATTGAAGTCGGTGAAGACTGGATTAGCCTCGATATGCACGGTAACCGTCCGAAAGCGGTCAACGTGCGTACCGCGCCGCACCCGGGTTTCCCAACCGACATGCAGGCGCAGTTCACCTTGCTGAACCTGGTGGCTGAAGGAACGGGTGTTATCACCGAAACCATCTTCGAGAACCGCTTCATGCACATTCCGGAACTGATCCGTATGGGCGCGCACGCGGAAATCGAAAGTAATACCGCGATTTGCCATGGTGTCGCGAAGCTGTCCGGCGCACAGGTCATGGCGACCGACCTGCGTGCATCTGCAAGCCTGGTGCTGGCGGGTTGTATTGCGGAAGGGACGACCATCGTCGACCGTATCTATCATATCGATCGCGGCTATGAGCGCATCGAAGATAAACTGCAGGCTCTGGGCGCGAATATCGAACGCGTCAAAGGCGAGTAATTCTGCTGCGGTAGCAGCCCTCTGACGTCCGTCCGGGGGCTGTTATCGATCTCTCCCTCACGTTAGGTCTTATGTCTCTTCTGACGCATCATCTGCGTTCTGTCGATGAACTGATGGGTAATGGGGTCGTGGTAACGCGATGGCCAGATAACCCACGGATCGGTTCCCAGCGCGTTCGCAATAATCAATTCGCCTTTAGGCCACGGACGGGTTAGCGCGTTGGCAAGCGTAGAAGAGCTTAATCCGTGACGTCGCGACTCAGCTGCGAGGGACGTCCCCTTTTTGCGAAGGCCGGCAATAATATCCGCTGAATGCCAGTCGATGAACTTATCCATAAATTCTCCCGGTGATAACTGTCTGCGCGTCAATACGGACGGCCGAAATACTATACCCTGGTTCTTATATGGTTTTAACAAGTTCCCGTATTGTTCTTGTACATTCAGAATATATTAAGGTTTCTGGCGTTATTTGAAGAATATTGGATTTTATTGGAACTCTCCCGCGCGGTGAGCACGGGAGAGAGGAGGGGATTAGTGGTCGCGCTGAACGGCGATATGCGCAAGGCCGATGAGGGCATCGCGCCATGGCGTATCCGGCAGAACCTGCAGTGCGGCGATAGCTTTATCGGCTTCCTCTTCCGCACGTTTCTGCGTCCACTCCAGCGAACCGCAGGCCGCCATGGTTTCAAGTACCGCGTCAAGCAGATGACGCCCGTTACCCTGCTCGATAGCGCCGCGAATCATTGCCGCCTGATCCGGGGTACCGTGATGCATAGCGTGTAGCAGAGGCAGCGTAGGTTTGCCTTCGTTCAGGTCATCACCGACGTTTTTGCCAAGGCGCTCGCCATCGGAACTGTAATCCAGCAGATCGTCAATCAGCTGGAACGCGGTGCCGAGGTAACGGCCATAATCCTGCAGCGCCTGTTCTTCTTCCGCGCTGCAACCAGCCAGGATACCGGAACACTGCGAAGCGGCTTCAAACAGACGGGCGGTCTTACTGTAGATGACCCTCATATAATTCTCTTCCGTGATATCCGGGTCGTTGACGTTCATCAACTGCAGGACTTCGCCTTCGGCAATGACGTTTACGGCTTCCGACATCACCTCCAGCACCTTCAGCGAACCGAGACGAGTCATCATCTGGAAGGCGCGGGTGTAGATAAAGTCGCCCACCAGTACGCTGGCGGCGTTACCAAACGCGGCGTTGGCCGTCGCTTTGCCGCGGCGCATATCGGACTCGTCGACGACGTCGTCATGCAGTAGGGTCGCGGTATGAATAAATTCGATCAGTGCGGCGATGTTGACGTGCGCATTCCCCTGATAGCCGACCGCGCGAGCTGCAAGCACGGCGATCATCGGACGAATACGTTTTCCGCCTCCGCTGACGATGTAGTAGCCTAACTGATTGATAAGCTGAACATCTGAGTTGAGCTGCTCAAGGATTGCCGCATTGACACCCGCCATATCCTGCGCGGTTAACTCATTGATTTTTTCTAAATTCATCGCAAAAGCCGGGCCAAATGTCCTGTTACCGCGAATCCAGGTGGGATCACAGAAGGATTAAGATAGAATTAAAAGAAGATATGATTGTACTGAAAAATCAGCGCAGATAAACGTTAGCGTGAAAGTTGTGTTTTTTTTCTGCGTTGATCGATGATCGCTCTTGTCAAAGGGTCGCGTTTTGCGTAATATTCGCGCCCTATTGTGAATATTTATAGCGCACTCTGAATCACACGAAGAGGTGCGCGGAAGCGGAGTTTTATATGTACGCGGTTTTCCAAAGTGGTGGTAAACAACACCGAGTAAGCGAAGGTCAGACCGTTCGCCTGGAAAAGCTGGACATCGCAACTGGCGAAGCTGTTGAGTTCGCTGAAGTTCTGATGATCGCAAACGGTGAAGAAATCAAGATCGGCGTTCCTTTCGTTGAGGGCGGCGTAATCAAAGCTGAAGTTGTTGCTCACGGTCGTGGCGAGAAAGTTAAAATCGTTAAGTTTCGTCGTCGTAAACACTATCGTAAGCAAGCAGGCCACCGTCAGTGGTTCACTGATGTGAAAATCACTGGCATCAGCGCCTAAGACTTGAGGGAGTAGATTTAAATGGCACATAAAAAGGCTGGCGGCTCGACTCGTAACGGTCGCGATTCAGAAGCTAAACGTCTGGGCGTAAAACGTTTCGGCGGTGAAGCAGTTCTGGCAGGTAGCATCATCGTTCGTCAACGTGGTACTAAATTCCACGCTGGCACCAACGTTGGTTGCGGCCGTGACCACACTCTGTTCGCTTTGACTGACGGTAAAGTCAAGTTCGAAGTTAAAGGCCCGAAAAACCGTAAATTCATCAGCATCGTTGCTGAATAAGTTTTTCGCGTCCTGGTGACGGATGAAAGCCCCGCAACACGTTGCGGGGCTTTTTACATTAGAATCCCGGAAAAAATTTCTGCAGGGAAAACGGGCATCATGAAGCAGCAGGCCGGCATTGGCATTCTTTTGGCGCTAACCACCGCGATGTGTTGGGGAGCACTGCCAATTGCAATGAAGCAGGTTCTTGAAGTGATGGAGCCGCCAACGGTGGTCTTTTATCGCTTTTTGATGGCCAGTATTGGTCTTGGCGCGATCCTCGCCATCAAAGGCAAACTGCCGCCGCTGCGAATTTTTCGCAAGCCGCGCTGGTTGGTTTTATTAGCGATTGCTACCGGCGGTCTGTTCGGTAACTTCATTCTGTTCAGCTCTTCCCTGCAATATCTCAGTCCAACGGCCTCCCAGGTCATCGGCCAGCTATCGCCGGTCGGCATGATGGTGGCAAGCGTTGTGATTCTGAAAGAGCGCATGCGCGGTACCCAGGTTGTAGGGGCGCTGATGTTGCTCAGCGGGCTGGTGATGTTTTTCAACACCAGCCTGATTGAAATCTTTACCCGTCTCACGGACTACACGTGGGGGGTAATTTTTGGTGTCGCAGCGGCAACGGTGTGGGTAAGCTACGGGGTCGCGCAAAAGGTGTTATTGCGGCGCCTGGCATCACAGCAGATACTATTTTTGCTGTACACTTTATGTACTATCGCATTACTGCCACTCGCTAAACCGGGGGTAATATCCCAACTGAGCGACTGGCAACTGGCTTGCCTGATTTTTTGCGGGCTGAATACCCTGGTCGGCTACGGGGCGCTGGCGGAAGCCATGGCGCGCTGGCAGGCGGCGCAGGTCAGCGCGTTAATTACCTTAACGCCACTGTTTACGCTACTGTTTTCTGATTTATTATCAATGGCCTGGCCCGATGTTTTCGCCAGACCGATGTTAAACCTGATTGGTTATCTCGGTGCGTTTGTCGTGGTTGCGGGCGCGATGTATTCCGCCATTGGCCATCGTCTTTGGGGACGCTGGCGCAAGCGAGAAGCGGTTGTACCGCTGCCCCGCTCAGGCGAATGATTTACGGAGAGTAAAATGAAGTTTGTAGATGAAGCAACGATCCTGGTCGTAGCAGGTGACGGCGGCAATGGTTGCGTTAGCTTCCGCCGCGAAAAATATATTCCGCGAGGCGGCCCGGACGGCGGCGATGGCGGTGACGGCGGCGACGTTTGGCTGGAAGCTGACGAGAACCTCAACACCCTGATCGACTATCGATTCGAAAAATCTTTCCGCGCAGAACGCGGACAGAACGGTCAGAGCCGCGACTGCACCGGTAAACGCGGTAAAGATGTCACGGTGAAAGTGCCTGTAGGGACCCGCGTCATCGACCAGGGAACCGGCGAGACCATGGGCGATATGACCAAGCACGGTCAGCGTTTAATGGTCGCGAAAGGCGGCTGGCACGGTCTTGGCAACACGCGCTTCAAATCATCCGTTAACCGTACCCCGCGTCAGAAAACTATGGGTACGCCGGGCGATAAGCGCGATCTGCAGCTCGAACTGATGCTGCTGGCCGACGTGGGGATGCTGGGGATGCCGAATGCCGGTAAATCCACCTTCATTCGCGCGGTCTCCGCGGCGAAGCCGAAAGTGGCCGACTATCCATTTACCACTCTGGTGCCGAGCCTGGGCGTGGTGCGTATGGATAACGAGAAGAGCTTTGTGGTCGCCGATATTCCGGGGCTGATTGAAGGCGCGGCGGAAGGCGCTGGCCTTGGTATTCGCTTCCTTAAGCACCTCGAGCGCTGCCGCGTGCTGCTGCACCTCATCGACATCGAGCCTATCGACGGTTCCGATCCGGTTGAGAATGCGCGCATTATCATCGGCGAACTGGAGAAATACAGCGAGAAGCTGGCCTCTAAACCGCGCTGGTTGGTCTTCAACAAGATTGACCTGATGGACAAAGCGGAGGCTGAAGCCAAAGCGAAGGCCATCGCCGAAGCGCTGGGTTGGGAAGATAAGTTCTACCTGATCTCTGCGGCCAGCCAGCAGGGCGTTAAAGAGCTGTGCTGGGACGTGATGACCTTTATCATCGAAAACCCAATCGTGCAGGCGGAAGAAGAGCAGAAGCCGGAGAAAGTCGAGTTCATGTGGGACGACTATCACCGTCAGCAGCTTGAAGAAGCCGAACTGGAAGAAGATGACGAAGACTGGGATGACGACTGGGACGAAGACGACGAAGAAGGCGTCGAATTCATCTACAAACGTTAATCCTGAGTAAAAAGGGCCGCATCATCCAATGCGGCCCTTTTGTTTTAGTTGTTCTGGTACAAATCTTTATACAGTCGACTTTCGAAGCGCACCAATGGTATGCGGCGGTTGCGCTGGTCGCCCGGCGGCACCGCATAGCCGGAGAGGTACTGTACGAAGGCCATCTTTTGGCCGCTGGCGGTGGTAATGAAACCTGCCAGGTTATATACCCCCTGCAGCGAACCGGTCTTCGCCGAAACCTTACCGTCAACGCCCGCCTGATGAAGACCGGCACGATACTGCAGCGAACCATCGTGCCCGGCAAGCGGCAACATCGAGATAAAGTTGAGTTCATTGTCGTGCTGAGCAATGTACTGCAATACCTGCATCATCGTTGCCGGCGCGATCAGGTTGTGCCGGGACAGGCCTGAGCCATCGGCGATAATCGTGTTACCGAGGTCAATACCCGCCTGCTGGCGCAGGATTTGCCGTACCGCGTCGGAGCCGGCGCGCCAGGTTCCCGGTACGCCCATTCGCGCGTGGCCGATAGTACGGAACACCGTATCAGCAATCATGTTGTCGGATTTCTTCAACATGATGCGCAGAAGATCGTGCAACGGCGCCGATTGAGTCGTCGCCAGCACGGTACCCGGATCGTTGGCCAGCGTCTGGCGCAGAAGAGTACCGCTGTAGGTGATCCCCGCATCGGCGAGCTCGGCTTTCAGGATCGCGCCTGCATAGCCTGCGCCATCCTGAATGGCAAACGCCAGCGGCAGCGGCTCGCTGCGCTGCGGCAGGCAGCCGGTGAGGGTATAGCGGTTGAGATCGCCCGGCACAACGTCCAGCTCGCAGTACTGCGCTTCTGCGGAGCCGCGCGCCAGCGTCCGCACCTGGCTGAACATGGTGACCGGATAGTAAGACGCCACGCGGATGAAGGCCAAATCGCCCGCTTTCTGTGCGCTAAAGAGCGAGACGGAGAAACAGTTGCGATCAACGATCGCCGCCGCTGGCGGGGCGCTGAAGCACTGCGTCATATCGTTCCACGGCCAGCCGGGAGCCTTATCGTGGCTGGCGAAAACCGAGGTATCGATAAGCACATTGCCTTCAATACGCTGCACGCCGGCTTTTTTCAGCGACGCCACCATGTTGCGGATATCCTGACGCTTTAGCGTCGGATCGCCGCCGAAGCGGGCAATCAGGTCGCCTTTCAGCACACCGCCGTCAAGGGAGCCTTTGGTTTCCAGCGTCGTGGTGAAGCGGAAATCCGGCCCCAACTGCAGCAACGCGGCCAGCGCGGTGATCACCTTCTGGGTACTGGCAGGCAGCGCCATCTGCTGGCTGTGAAAGTCTATCTCCGGCGTCGGGGAGCCAACCTTCTGCGCCATAAAGGCAAGGTTCGCGCCGGCAGGAAGCTGGCTGATGTACTCGTCAATATTCGCGGCCTGAGCGCTAAGCGCTATACCGGCAGTCAATCCGATGATAAATCTGGGAAATCGCATAATCTCGCGCTAACAACCTGAAACCAAGCCGTCATACTACGGTGCATCACCCTGTAAAGTAAACGATGACCCATAGTGAACTTCAGGGTAAAATGCGTATCAAATTGAAAATTGCTGCTGACCTGGGGAGTGTTTCCCGGGTCGGTTTTCTTTTTGCTTCGGCCATGGCTAAGACGTGACCGATGGCGGAACGACTCCGTCCGTTCCATGAAGGAATGATAAAGAGGTATAACAAATGCAAGCTATTCCGATGACCTTACGTGGCGCAGAAAAACTGCGCGAAGAACTGGATTTCCTGAAGTCCGTACGTCGTCCAGAAATTATTGCTGCTATCGCTGAAGCGCGTGAGCACGGCGATCTGAAAGAGAACGCGGAATACCACGCGGCCCGCGAACAGCAGGGCTTCTGCGAAGGTCGTATCAAGGATATCGAAGCAAAACTGTCGAACGCGCAGGTTATCGATATCACTAAGATGCCGAATAATGGCCGCGTGATTTTTGGCGCCACGGTCAGCGTGCTGAACCTGGATAACGACGAAGAGCAGACTTACCGCATCGTGGGCGATGATGAAGCTGATTTTAAACAGAATCTCATCTCTGTGAATTCACCGATCGCCCGCGGCCTGATCGGCAAAGAGCAGGATGACGTCGTCACTATCCGTACCCCGGGTGGTGAAGTGGAATACGAAATTATCAAGGTTGAATACCTGTAAGGCGTATTTCCCGCTACGATGTTTATAGATTGTAAAGAAAGGAAAAAGGCCGCATAGCGGCCTTTTATCAACGTCAGGAGCATGGCATTTTGCTCGCCTGGCCACAGAAATCCCTCGTTTTACACAATGTTGTGTCGGGATTCAGGATATTCTTAGCGTGGCAGCGAGATTTTACGCTCTGGCGTTGGGCGGTACAGAACCAGCGTTTTACCGATGACCTGTACGTTACAGGCGCCGGTTTCACGCACGATGGCTTCCACGATCAAGGCTTTAGTTTCGCGATCTTCTGAGGCGATCTTCACCTTGATGAGCTCATGGTGCCCTAACGCTTGTTCGATCTCGGCCAGTACCCCTTCGGTCAAACCATTATTGCCAAGCATAACTACCGGCTTGAGCGGATGTGCCAGACCTTTCAGGTGCTGTTTTTGTTTAGTACTCAGATTCATCGTATTTTTTTGCTTACGTTGGGATTGAAAACGGGTCATTCTACCGCCATCTCCCATATATCGCCAAACTACCGCGTCGATTTTTACGCAGTAAAGTACGATGAACCCGAATGGGAATGTTAAATGACAGGTAAAAAGCGTTCTGCCAGCTCAAGCCGCTGGCTTCAGGAACACTTTAGCGATAAATATGTTCAACAGGCACAGAAAAAGGGGTTACGTTCCCGTGCCTGGTTTAAACTTGATGAAATACAGCAAAGTGACAAGATTTTTAAGCCGGGAATGACGATAGTCGATCTCGGCGCTGCTCCCGGTGGCTGGTCGCAGTACGCGGTTACGCAGATCGGAAACAGCGGCCGCATCATCGCTTGCGATCTTTTACCAATGGATCCAATCGTCGGTGTGGACTTCCTTCAGGGCGATTTTCGTGATGAATTAGTCCTGAAAGCGTTACTTGAGCGAGTAGGCGACAGTAAAGTACAAGTTGTCATGTCCGATATGGCGCCGAATATGTGCGGAACACCGGCGGTGGATATTCCCCGGGCCATGTATCTGGTAGAACTGGCGCTTGAAATGTCTCGTGATGTATTAGCGCCAGGTGGTAGTTTTGTAGTGAAGGTGTTCCAGGGCGAAGGCTTCGATGAGTATCTTAGAGAAATTCGCTCCCTGTTTACGAAGGTCAAAGTTCGTAAGCCGGACTCTTCCCGCGCTCGTTCGCGTGAAGTGTATATTGTAGCGACCGGGCGTAAACCATAACCGGTAGATTTCAAACGAAAGTTTGAAAGACGCTGGATATAGAGTATCCTGACGCTGTTTTTAACACAGTTGTAATAAGAGGTTAATCCCTTGAGTGACATGGCGAAAAACCTAATACTCTGGCTGGTCATTGCCGTTGTGCTGATGTCAGTATTCCAGAGCTTTGGGCCCAGCGAGTCGAATGGCCGCAAGGTGGATTATTCTACCTTCCTGCAAGAGGTCAATCAGGACCAGGTTCGCGAAGCGCGTATCAACGGACGTGAGATCAACGTTACCAAGAAAGATAGTAACCGTTACACGACTTACATTCCGGTTAACGATCCGAAGCTGCTCGACAACCTGTTGACTAAAAACGTCAAAGTGGTTGGCGAACCGCCGGAAGAACCGAGCCTGCTGGCTTCCATCTTCATTTCCTGGTTCCCGATGCTGCTACTGATCGGCGTCTGGATATTCTTTATGCGTCAGATGCAGGGCGGCGGCGGAAAGGGCGCGATGTCCTTCGGCAAGAGCAAGGCCCGAATGCTGACCGAAGACCAGATCAAAACCACCTTTGCTGACGTTGCCGGTTGCGACGAAGCGAAAGAGGAAGTGGGCGAGCTGGTTGAATATCTGCGCGAACCGAGCCGTTTCCAGAAGCTGGGCGGTAAAATCCCGAAAGGCGTCCTGATGGTCGGCCCTCCGGGTACCGGTAAAACGCTGCTGGCGAAAGCTATCGCCGGCGAAGCAAAAGTGCCGTTCTTTACTATTTCCGGTTCTGACTTCGTAGAAATGTTCGTCGGTGTCGGCGCGTCTCGTGTACGCGACATGTTCGAACAAGCTAAGAAAGCAGCGCCTTGCATCATCTTCATCGATGAAATCGACGCCGTCGGTCGCCAGCGTGGCGCCGGTCTTGGCGGTGGTCACGATGAGCGTGAGCAGACCCTGAACCAGATGCTGGTTGAGATGGATGGTTTCGAAGGTAACGAAGGTATCATCGTTATCGCCGCGACTAACCGTCCGGACGTTCTGGACCCGGCATTGCTGCGTCCAGGCCGCTTCGACCGTCAGGTTGTCGTTGGTCTGCCGGATGTTCGTGGTCGTGAGCAGATCCTGAAAGTTCATATGCGTCGCGTACCGCTGGCGCCGGATATCGATGCGGCAATCATTGCCCGTGGTACTCCTGGCTTCTCCGGTGCTGACCTCGCGAACCTGGTGAACGAAGCTGCCCTGTTTGCTGCCCGTGGTAACAAACGCGTCGTCTCGATGGTTGAGTTCGAAAAAGCGAAAGACAAAATCATGATGGGTGCGGAACGCCGCTCCATGGTGATGACGGAAGCGCAGAAAGAATCGACCGCGTACCACGAAGCGGGCCACGCGATTATCGGTCGTCTGGTTCCGGAACACGATCCGGTACACAAAGTGACGATTATCCCGCGCGGCCGTGCGCTGGGTGTGACCTTCTTCCTGCCGGAAGGCGATGCTATCAGCGCCAGCCGTCAGAAACTGGAAAGTCAGATCTCCACTCTGTACGGCGGTCGTCTGGCGGAAGAGATTATCTACGGTGCTGAACATGTTTCTACCGGCGCGTCCAACGATATTAAAGTTGCGACTAACCTGGCGCGTAACATGGTCACCCAGTGGGGCTTCTCCGACAAACTCGGCCCGCTGCTGTATGCCGAAGAAGAGGGCGAAGTGTTCCTCGGCCGTAGCGTCGCGAAAGCGAAGCATATGTCTGATGAAACCGCGCGTATTATCGACCAGGAAGTGAAATCGCTGATTGAGCGTAACTACGGTCGTGCTCGCCAACTGCTGAACGACAACATGGATATTCTGCACGCGATGAAAGATGCGCTCATGAAATATGAGACCATCGATGCGCCGCAGATTGACGACCTGATGGCTCGTCGTGATGTTCGTCCGCCGGCGGGTTGGGAAGAACCAGGTTCTTCTAACAACTCAGGCAACAATGGCACTCCGACGGCGCCGCGTCCGGTTGACGAGCCGCGCACGCCTAACCCGGGCAATACCATGTCGGAACAGCTGGGCGACAAATAAGTCTCCACGCTTTGCTAAAGCGCTCTGACTAATAAGGGCCGCAGCCTAATCCGCTGCGGCCCTTTTGTTTTTATGCGTCCGTTTGCAGCGGTTGGCTATGAGATCCTCTTTCGGAACATAGCTATGACGATGGCGTGCTATCGTCCATCGCGTAAAATGTTTTCGGGATGGTGGCGGCTTCAACACGCGCGGATGCGCCGTCTGTCTGATAATATTCATTTTTTGAATATTTAAACGCCGGGGCTTCATTAACCTGTTGAGGAATTGAATGATGTCACCGCCAGAATCTCTAAGATGGTGCGGGCCGAGCCCTGTCCGTACTACAACTGTACAAAACCATAGCGGAAAGAAAACATGCAATTACACGCCCAGGGGTCAACGCTCGATCTCTCCCATCCGCATGTGATGGGGATCCTTAACGTCACGCCAGATTCCTTCTCCGATGGCGGCAGTCATAATTCGTTGATAGAGGCGGTTAAGCACGCCAATCTGATGATTAACGCTGGGGCGACTATTATTGATATCGGCGGTGAATCAACCCGTCCTGGGGCGGCGGATGTCAGCGTCGAGGAAGAGCTGGCGCGGGTGATCCCGGTGGTAGAAGCGATTGCACAGCGTTTTGAAGTTTGGATCTCGGTTGATACCTCGAAAGCCGAGGTAATCCGCGAATCCGCGCGCGCTGGCGCGCATATCATTAACGATATTCGCTCATTAACCGAGCCCGGCGCCCTGCAGGCCGCCGCGCAAACCGGGCTACCGGTGTGCCTGATGCATATGCAGGGGCAGCCGAAAACGATGCAGGAAGCGCCGAAGTACGAAGATGTTTTTGCCGAGGTTGACCGTTTTTTTGCTGAACACATTGTGCGCTGCGAACAGGCGGGGATCGCAAAAGAAAAATTGTTGCTCGACCCGGGATTCGGATTCGGTAAAAATCTTTCCCATAACTATGAACTGCTTGCCCGACTTGGGGAGTTCCATCATTTTGGCCTCCCGCTGCTGGTGGGGATGTCGCGTAAGTCGATGGTGGGTCAGCTGTTGAACGTGGGGCCGTCGGAACGGCTGAGCGGCAGCTTGTCCTGCGCAGTCATTGCTGCAATGCAGGGCGCGCAGATAATTCGCGTCCATGATGTCAAAGAAACGGTAGAAGCGCTGCGCGTGGTGGAAGCCACCCTGGCCGCTAAGGAAAATAAACGTTATGAGTAACCGCAAATATTTTGGCACCGATGGTATTCGTGGCCGCGTTGGCGACGCACCTATTACGCCTGAGTTCGTGCTGAAGCTGGGTTGGGCGGCAGGTAAAGTGCTGGCGCGCCATGGCTCACGTAAAATTATTATCGGTAAAGACACGCGAATTTCTGGCTATATGCTGGAATCCGCGCTGGAAGCTGGCCTGGCGGCTGCGGGCTTGTCCGCTTCGTTTACCGGCCCTATGCCGACGCCGGCAATCGCCTATCTGACCCGCGCCTTCCGCGCTGAAGCGGGAATCGTCATCTCTGCCTCTCATAACCCTTTCTATGACAACGGTATTAAATTCTTCTCTATCGAAGGCACTAAGCTTCCGGATGACGTCGAAGAAGCGATTGAAGCAGAGATGGAAAAAGAGCTGACCTGCGTTGATTCCGCTGAGCTTGGGAAAGCCAGCCGTATCGTCGACGCCGCCGGCCGCTATATTGAGTTTTGCAAAGGCACCTTCCCGAATGAGCTGAGCCTCGGCTCGCTGAAGGTGGTGGTGGATTGCGCCCACGGCGCGACTTACCACATTGCGCCAAATGTATTCCGCGAATTGGGCGCGCAGGTTATCGCGATGGGCTGTGAACCTGATGGGCTGAACATTAACGAAGAGGTCGGCGCAACCGACGTACGCGCGCTGCAGGCTCGCGTGCTGGCGGAAAAAGCCGATCTGGGTATTGCCTATGACGGTGATGGCGATCGCGTCATTATGGTTGACCATGAAGGCAACAAAGTCGATGGCGATCAGATCCTCTATATTATCGCCCGTGAAGGCCTGCGCCAGGGCCAGCTGCGCGGCGGCGCAGTCGGCACGCTGATGAGCAACATGGGGCTTGAGCTGGCGCTGAAGCAGCTTGGCATTCCGTTTACCCGCGCGAAAGTGGGTGACCGTTACGTGCTGGAAAAACTTCAGGAAAAAGGCTGGCGTATCGGCGCGGAAAACTCCGGTCACGTGATTCTGCTCGACAAAACCACCACCGGCGATGGCATTGTCGCCAGCCTGCAGGTGGTGGCGGCGATGGTGCGTAATCATATGAGCCTGCACGATCTGTGCAGCGGTATGAAAATGTTCCCGCAGATTCTGGTCAACGTACGCTTTACCGAAGGCAGCGGCAACCCGCTGGAACATGACAGCGTAAAAGCGGTCACTGCCGAAGTAGAAGCTGCGCTGGGGAATCGTGGGCGCGTGCTGCTGCGTAAATCCGGTACTGAACCGCTGATCCGCGTGATGGTTGAAGGCGAGCATGAAGCGCAGGTGAAGGAATTTGCCCACCGTATCGCCGATGCGGTTAAAAGCGTATAACTATCGCAGCTAAGTGATTAAAAAGGCGGCTCTTGCTGCCTTTTTAAGCATGTGAAAACGCTTTTTGCTGTTTTTTTCCGCAGTTGATACAATACGCCAAAATTGCCCTTGCGAAGGTTATTCGCTTTGGTTAGTATTCACACCCGCTTCAGTGGGAAATATTAAAACGTCCCGCTTTATTGGTGAAGCACTTGGTATGCGGCGAATCCGCAAGGAACAGGTTGATTATGTACGAAGCTCTTTTAGTAATTTTCCTTATTGTAGCGATTGCCCTTGTTGGCCTGATCATGCTGCAGCAAGGTAAAGGCGCTGACATGGGAGCCTCCTTCGGAGCAGGCGCTTCCGGCACGTTGTTTGGTTCTAGCGGTTCTGGTAACTTCATGACCCGTATGACCGGCATTCTGGCCGCGCTGTTCTTCATCATCAGTCTGGCGCTGGGTAATATCAACAGCAACAAGACCAATAAAGGAAGCGAGTGGGATAATCTGAGTGCGCCGAAGTCTGAGCAGACTCAGCCAACCGCACCGGCTCAGCCGGCCAGCGATATCCCGCACTAAGTATTCTGTACCGAGGTGGTGGAATTGGTAGACACGCTACCTTGAGGTGGTAGTGCCCTAACGGGCTTGTGGGTTCGAGTCCCATCCTCGGTACCAATATTCCAGAGAAAAGACGCTGAAAAGCGTCTTTTTTTGTTTTTGTTCCCTCTATGCGTTGTTTATTTATAAACAACACTCCGCTGGTTTTGATCCCCGAGAAATCGCTAAAGTCGCCCTCATCAATTTTGACGAGGTTCAGTGACGCCATGCGTACTTTAAAAGTAGTTATCATTGCCGGTGTATTGGGCCTGGCCGGATGCAGCAGTCATTCGTCGCCAGAAACAGTAGACACGTTGAATACCCTGCAGGTGCCGGTTATAAATAATTCCGCGGCCGCGCCGGAATCATCAACGGTCGTTAACTATTTTCAGGATAACAGCCTGCTTATCAGCAAGTTAAGCCAGTCGCTCAAAAGCAACTATTTACAGGATGTAGATAAACGGGATGTCTTTGATAAAGATAGCGAGGCGTATCAGGTTTACGGGGCGTTAACCAAACTTGAACAAATGGCTTCGATGAACGACGTCTACCGTAAAGAGAACAATATTGCGGGCTTGCAGGAAATTAATAAACTGCTGAAAACCATACCATCTCTTGCATAAAAAGAGGGATTGCCGGCAGGCAATCCCGTTTGCCGCGCTTAGAAACGGAAATTGAAACCCGCATAGGCGCCATCCGCCAGAACGTTATCGCGGTGGTCATGTTTACCCGCCATATCGATATAGCGATAGCCCGCTTCGATGCTCATGGATTTGATGATATTGACGCGTAAGCCGGCATTGGCTTCGAGATATTCATCAACGCCGCTGGACATGGAATCCGGGGAATAATAAGCCTCACCGAACAAGGTAAAGAAATCGCCAAGCGGTAGTTGAGCACCGCCGCCGAGGGCAATCGCATAGCCTTCATCGCCATCGTTCGGATTCAGATATACCGCTTTACCGCCAGCCGTCAGCAGGAACGGACCGAGATCAAAGTTATAGCCCATGCCCAATCCCACCGTATCGCCATCGTTATCGCTATGCGCCCAGTTACCGTTAAAGGTCATTCCGGGAGCCTGCGGGTTAAAGCTGGCTGATAAGTTGGTGAATTCTGAACCGGCTTCACCGTGAAGATTAACGGAAGCGAAGGCGGCGCTGCTGGCGCTCAGGGCCGCGATAAGCAGGATGGATTTCAATCTGAACATGCTCATTATTCATATTCCTTCGGGTAAAAAAATGCCCGATACGAGCGCTCGGGCAAAATTAACGGGTTTCTGGTTTAATAGTTATGTGCAGAATAGAAGCATTTATCGCCCGCCGTTACCGTTTATATGTTTAATTTTAAACAATGGCCGAGGGCGATAAGTTGCTGGTCAAGCGGGGACTAAAACTTCTCAGGCAGGGAGGTGATACTCTGTAAATAACCACCGCGGGCAAACTCGATATAGCCGCCCTTTTTCAACGCTGATAACACATTCAGAATACTGCTGCGCGACAAGTGTGTGCGGTCCTGAATATATTCCAGCATGGATACCCGCGAGCGGGTCTCTTCAGGAAGCAGTAACATTTCCATTAAATGATTACGAATGACCGAATAAGTCCGCTGTTGTAATACTAAATCGTCGCGATACACCAAATAAGAGGTGTGGTAAGCCAGCAGCCGGGTGACCTCTTCCCACATGTTATGCTCACTGAAGAGTTGCATGGCTTTATCGCTGTCAATCCGCAGGATCTCCGTATCGACTTCCGCACGAAGGCCATGGCTACGGCTGGGCTGCAGCATTTCGGCTACGCCAAACAGGTGCGGCTCATAGACGGTGACCATAAGTAATCTGTCCGATGAGCGAAAAATGGAGAGCTCACCTTTCTTAAACAGATAGAGCTGGATTTTGCCTTTATATTCCCAGCTAAGCCTTTTCCTTGCGACCATATTTATTGGCGTGGCATGCGGTTCCAGCAACGACATCAGACGATTGATCGCGTCTTGCGGCCGAACGGGAGGTTTAATATTCATTGCGATCCTCTCGGTATAAGAGTACAGGTATTCGATAAATTATAGATGGTGATTATTAAAAATAGTGATGTCATAAACTATAACGATAAAGCAGAGTTGTTATTTAGGATTTATTGCGGAAATAAAAAAGCCGGCGGGTTAGCGCCGGCTGGAGAGTTTGGCTTCGCGGTTTATTTATCGCGATTTTCCAGGTTTTCAACCTGTGGCAGACCGGTGGCGGAAGACGCGCTGAGTAGCCCGGATTGGGCATAGCCGAATAGCTTCTCACGGGTATCGGTAATGTCCAGGTTGCGCATGGTCAGCTGGCCGATACGATCTTCAGCGGTAAACATGGAATCGCCTTTTTCCATAGTCAGACGCTCTGCTTTATAGGTCAGGTTGTCTGAAACGGTATTCAGGATTGAGTAGTCGTTGCCGCGACGCAGTTCCAGAGTCACTTCGCCGGTGATCTGACTGGCGACCCAACGCTGCAGCGAATCGCGCAGCATCAGCGCCTGGGAATCGAACCAGCGACCCTGATAGAGCAGGCGACCCAACTGGCGGCCATGAGCATGATATTGCTCAATGGTATCTTCGTTGTGGATACCAGTCAGCAGTCGCTCGTAGGCGATATGCAGCAGTGCCATCCCCGGAGCTTCATAGATGCCACGGCTTTTCGCTTCGATGATGCGGTTTTCAATCTGATCGCTCATGCCCAGACCGTGGCGACCGCCGATGCGGTTAGCTTCCAGCATCAGTTCGACGTCATCGCTGAACGTTTTGCCATTCAGCGCAACCGGATGACCCTGTTCAAAACGCACGGTCACTTCTTCAGCGGCGATTTTTACGCTTTCATCCCAGAACTTCACGCCCATAATCGGGTTGACGATTTTCACGCTGGAATTAAGGAATTCGAGATCTTTTGCTTCGTGCGTCGCGCCCAGCATGTTGGAATCGGTGGAATAGGCTTTCTCGACAGACATTTTGTAGTCGAAGCCGCAGGCTATCATAAACTCGGACATTTCATGACGGCCGCCCAGTTCATCAATGAAATCGCTATCCAGCCACGGCTTGTAGATCTGAAGTTCCGCATTGGTCAGCAGGCCGTAGCGATAAAAACGCTCGATATCGTTGCCTTTATAGGTGCTACCGTCGCCCCAGATGTTGACGCCATCTTCTTTCATTGCGGCAACCAGCATGGTGCCGGTCACGGCTCGGCCCAGCGGCGTGGTGTTGAAATAGGTTAAGCCGCCGGTGGTGTTATGGAATGCGCCGCACTGAATCGCCGCGATGCCTTCCGCCACCAGTTGTTTGCGGCAATCAATCAGACGAGCGCCTTCAGCGCCATACTCTTTCGCACGACGCGGAATGGCCTCGTAGTCGTCTTCGTCAGGCTGGCCCAGGTTCGCGGTATATGCATAAGGAACCGCGCCTTTTTTACGCATCCACAGCAGGGCGGCGCTGGTATCCAGCCCACCGGAGAAAGCAATACCAATACGTTGACCAACCGGGAGATGCTTAAGAATCGTCGTCATAAAATAAAACCCTGCTAGATAGACTGTGGTGAGTTCGACTCAACAACAAATTTGCATTTTTATGCACTAATTGTGAGTTTTCATTTAATCATCTTTTGCTGGCGACAGGAAGAGCCTGATGGTGATTTTGCTAAAAAAGCCTGAAATGCCAGCATAAACGGCAAGCGGGTGGTGTAAAATGGATGTTGACAAAATATATGATTTATCGATACAATTCACCACGATTTTATGTCCCGTCCTCGGTACCAAATCCCAGCAGTATTTGCGTCTTTTACTCAGAAAGAGTAAAATATGCCACGTTTCAGGCGCGGGGTGGAGCAGCCTGGTAGCTCGTCGGGCTCATAACCCGAAGGTCGTCGGTTCAAATCCGGCCCCCGCAACCACTTTCCCATTAAGTACTTTTTCAAATATACTGTGAGGACTAGGTCCTTCGTAGCCGGATTTGAAAGAATTCTTCTGGAAGGTGTTCCAGATCGCAATTGCGGTCTCAGGGTTCAGTTATCTAAAGCCCCGATTTATCGGGGTTTTTTGTTATCTGACTTCAGAATAACTGGGCTATACGCCCTTTTTTTATGTCTTGGGGGTGGGTTTGTCCACATTAGAGCAAAAATTAACAGAGATGCTCACTGCGCCAGTTGAAGCGCTTGGCTTTGAGCTGGTCGGCATCGAATTTATTCGCGGTCGCACATCCACACTGCGCATCTATATTGATAGTGAAGATGGCATCAATGTTGATGATTGTGCTGATGTGAGCCACCAGGTCAGTGCTGTCATGGATGTCGAAGATCCAATCACCGTCGCTTACAACCTGGAAGTCTCTTCGCCTGGTCTCGACCGTCCGATGTTTACTGCTGAACACTATCAACGTTTCACCGGTGAAGAAGTTTCGCTGGTGCTGCGTATGGCGGTACAGAACCGTCGTAAATGGCAGGGCATTATCAAAGCGGTAGACGGTGAGATGATCACGGTAACCGTCGAAGGCAAAGATGAAGTGTTCGCGCTGAGTAACATCCAGAAGGCGAACCTGGTTCCCCACTTTTAACAGTCTGGATTGAGGTGAAAGGCCCCGATGAACAAAGAAATTTTGGCTGTTGTTGAAGCCGTTTCCAACGAAAAAGCGCTGCCGCGCGAGAAGATTTTCGAAGCGTTGGAAAGCGCTCTGGCAACGGCGACCAAGAAAAAATACGAACAAGAGATCGACGTTCGCGTAGAAATCGACCGTAAAAGCGGTGATTTCGACACCTTCCGTCGCTGGCTGGTGGTTGAAGAGGTCACTCAACCGACTCGCGAGATCACGCTGGAAGCCGCGCGTTACGAAGATGAAAGCATGAACGTCGGCGACTACGTTGAAGATCAGATTGAATCTGTCACCTTCGACCGTATCACCACGCAGACCGCTAAACAGGTTATCGTACAGAAAGTACGTGAAGCTGAGCGCGCGATGGTTGTCGATCAGTTCCGCGAGCACGAAGGTGAGATCATCACCGGCGTGGTGAAAAAAGTAAACCGCGACAACATCACTCTGGATCTGGGCAGCAACGCTGAAGCCGTGATCCTGCGTGAAGATATGCTGCCGCGTGAAAACTTCCGTCCGGGCGACCGTATTCGCGGCGTGCTGTACGCCGTTCGTCCAGAAGCGCGCGGCGCGCAGCTGTTCGTGACTCGCTCCAAACCGGAGATGCTGGTCGAACTGTTCCGCATTGAAGTGCCGGAAATTGGCGAAGAAGTGCTGGAAATCAAAGCCGCAGCCCGCGATCCGGGTTCTCGTGCGAAAATCGCCGTGAAAACCAATGACAAGCGTATCGACCCGGTTGGCGCTTGCGTAGGTATGCGCGGCGCGCGCGTTCAGGCGGTTTCTACCGAGCTTGGCGGCGAGCGCATCGATATCGTCCTGTGGGATGATAACCCGGCGCAGTTCGTGATTAACGCCATGGCGCCGGCTGACGTCGCGTCCATCGTGGTGGATGAAGATAAACACACCATGGACATCGCGGTAGAAGCAGGCAACCTGGCGCAGGCGATCGGCCGTAACGGTCAGAACGTCCGCCTGGCATCGCAGCTCAGCGGCTGGGAACTCAACGTCATGACCGTTGATGACCTGCAGGCTAAGCACCAGGCTGAAGCCCATGCCGCTATCGATACCTTCACCAAATATCTCGATATTGATGAAGATTTCGCAACCGTACTGGTTGAAGAGGGCTTCTCCTCGCTGGAAGAACTGGCCTATGTGCCGATGAAAGAACTGCTGGAAATCGACGGCCTTGATGAAGCGACCGTTGAAGCACTTCGTGAGCGTGCGAAAAACGCACTGACTACACTGGCGCTGGCTCAGGAAGAAAGCCTGGGAGACAACAAACCTGCCGACGATTTATTGAATCTGGAAGGTTTGGACCGTGCTCTGGCGTTTAAGCTGGCTGCCCGTGGTGTTTGTACGCTGGAAGATCTCGCCGAACAGGGCGTTGATGACCTGGCTGATATCGAAGGTATGACCGACGAGAAAGCTGGTGAACTCATCATGGCTGCTCGCAACATTTGTTGGTTCGGCGACGAAGCGTAATAAACTGTAGCAGGAAGGAACAGCATGACAGATGTGACTATTAAAGCGCTGGCCTCAGAAATTCAGACCTCTGTGGATCGCCTGATACAGCAATTTGCTGATGCAGGTATTCGCAAATCGGCTGATGATTCTGTGACCGCGCAAGAGAAGCAAACCTTGTTAACGCACCTGAACCGTGAACACGGCTCGGCGCCTGACAAGCTGACGTTGCAGCGTAAAACGCGCAGCACGTTGAATATTCCAGGTACCGGTGGAAAGAGTAAATCGGTACAAATCGAAGTCCGCAAGAAACGCACCTTTGTGAAACGCGATCCGCAAGAGGCTGAACGCCTGGCCGCGGAAGAGCAGGCGCAGCGTGAAGCGGAAGAGCAAGCCCGTCGTGAAGCTGAAGAAGCAGCTAAGCGCGAGGCGCAATTAAAAGCTGAACGTGAGGCCGCAGAACAAGCTAAACGTGAAGTCGCTGAAAAAGCGAAACGTGAAGCCGCGGAAAAAGACAAAGTGAGCAATCAACATACCGACGAAATGACCAAGACCGCCCAGGCTGAAAAGACCCGCCGTGAGAACGAAGCAGCGGAGCTGAAGCGCAAATCGGAAGAAGAAGCACGCCGCAAACTTGAAGAAGAAGCGCGCCGTGTAGCGGAAGAAGCACGCCGTATGGCTGAAGAAAATGAAAAAAACTGGAGTGAAACTCCGGAAACCCCAGAAGAAACGACCGACTATCACGTAACCACGTCTCAGCATGCGCGTCAGGCTGAAGATGATAACGATCGTGAAGTTGAAGGCGGTCGCGGCCGTGGCCGTAACAGCAAAGCTGCTCGCCCGGCGAAGAAAGGCAACAAACACGCTGAATCGAAAGCTGACCGTGAAGAAGCCCGTGCGGCCGTTCGCGGCGGTAAAGGCGGCAAACATCGCAAAGGTTCTTCTCTGCAGCAGGGCTTCCAGAAGCCGGCTCAGGCAGTTAACCGCGATGTTGTGATCGGCGAAACCATCACCGTTGGCGAGCTGGCCAACAAAATGGCGGTCAAAGGTTCTCAGGTCATCAAAGCGATGATGAAACTGGGCGCGATGGCGACCATCAACCAGGTCATCGACCAGGAAACCGCTCAGCTGGTTGCCGAAGAGATGGGCCACAAAGTTATCCTGCGTCGTGAAAACGAGCTGGAAGAAGCAGTAATGAGCGACCGTGACACCGGCGCTGCGGCTGAACCGCGCGCACCGGTAGTGACCATCATGGGTCACGTTGACCACGGTAAAACCTCTCTGCTGGACTACATTCGTTCTACTAAGGTTGCCTCCGGCGAAGCGGGTGGTATTACCCAGCACATCGGCGCATACCACGTAGAAACTGACAACGGCATGATCACCTTCCTGGACACCCCGGGCCACGCCGCGTTTACCTCCATGCGTGCTCGTGGCGCGCAGGCGACGGATATCGTGGTTCTGGTGGTGGCGGCAGACGACGGCGTGATGCCGCAGACTGTGGAAGCTATCCAGCACGCCAAAGCGGCGCAGGTGCCGGTAGTGGTTGCAGTGAACAAGATCGATAAGCCGGAAGCGGATATGGATCGCGTGAAGAACGAACTCTCCCAGTACGGCGTGATGCCGGAAGAGTGGGGCGGCGAAGCGCAGTTCATCCCAGTATCGGCGAAAGTTGGTACCGGTATCGACGACCTGCTGAACGCTATCCTGCTGCAGGCTGAAGTTCTCGAACTGAAAGCGGTACGTAACGGTATGGCGAGCGGTGCGGTTATCGAATCCTTCCTGGATAAAGGTCGTGGTCCGGTAGCTACCGTTCTGGTTCGCGAAGGTACTCTGCACAAGGGCGATATCGTACTGTGTGGCTTTGAATATGGCCGCGTACGTGCGATGCGTGACGAACTGGGTCGCGAAGTGCTGGAAGCGGGTCCGTCCATTCCGGTGGAAATCCTCGGTCTGTCTGGCGTTCCGGCTGCGGGTGATGAAGTTACCGTCGTTCGTGACGAGAAAAAAGCGCGTGAAGTTGCGCTGTATCGTCAGGGCAAATTCCGTGAAGTTAAACTGGCTCGCCAGCAGAAATCTAAACTGGAAAACATGTTCGCTAACATGACCGAAGGCGAAGTTCACGAAGTGAACATCGTGCTGAAAGCGGACGTGCAGGGTTCTGTCGAAGCGATTTCCGATTCCTTGCTGAAACTGTCTACCGACGAAGTGAAAGTGAAGATCATCGGTTCCGGCGTAGGTGGTATCACCGAAACCGACGCGACCCTGGCTGCCGCTTCCAACGCGATTCTGGTTGGCTTCAACGTTCGTGCCGATGCTTCCGCACGTAAAGTTATCGAGTCAGAAAGCCTGGATCTGCGTTACTACTCCGTCATCTATAACCTGATCGACGAAGTGAAAGCGGCGATGAGCGGCATGCTGTCTCCGGAACTGAAACAGCAGATCATTGGTCTGGCTGAAGTGCGTGATGTCTTCAAATCGCCGAAATTCGGCGCCATCGCGGGCTGTATGGTTACCGAAGGTACGATTAAACGTCACAACCCAATCCGCGTACTGCGCGACAACGTGGTTATCTATGAAGGCGAGCTGGAATCCCTGCGCCGCTTCAAAGATGACGTTAACGAAGTCCGTAACGGCATGGAATGTGGTATCGGCGTGAAGAACTACAACGACGTTCGCGTTGGCGATATGATCGAAGTGTTCGAAATCATCGAAATCCAGCGTAGCATCGATTAATCGTCAGATAGCTAAGCGTAGGCCGGGTAAGCGAAGCGCCACCCGGCAATAATTTTAAAAAGGGGCTTTTGGCCCCTTTTTTGTCTTTATTCTGGAGAATTTATTATGGCGAAAGAATTTGGTCGCCCGCAGCGCGTGGCCCAGGAGATGCAAAAAGAAATTGCCATCATCCTGCAGCGTGAAATCAAAGACCCGCGTCTGGGCATGATGACCACCGTTTCCGGCGTGGAAATGTCCCGTGACCTGGCCTATGCCAAAGTGTATGTCACCTTCCTCAACGACAAAGATGAAGCCGCGGTGAAAGCGGGCATCAAAGCGCTGCAGGAAGCCTCTGGCTTTATCCGCTCTCTGCTGGGCAAAGCGATGCGCCTGCGCATCGTGCCGGAACTGACTTTCTTCTACGACAACTCGCTGGTCGAAGGGATGCGCATGTCCAACCTGGTTACCAGCGTGGTGAAACACGACGATGAGCGTCGTGTGAACCCGGACGACAGCAAGGAGGACTAATGAGTCGTCCTCGTCGTCGCGGCCGCGACGTGCACGGCGTATTGCTGCTGGATAAGCCTCAGGGCGCCTCCAGCAACGATGTGCTGCAGAAAGTAAAACGTATTTATAATGCCAACCGCGCTGGCCATACCGGCGCGCTGGATCCGCTGGCGACCGGTATGCTGCCGGTCTGCCTTGGCGAAGCGACTAAGTTTTCCCAGTATCTGCTGGATTCTGATAAGCGTTATCGCGTGATCGCCAAACTTGGTCAGCGTACGGATACCTCCGACGCCGATGGCCAGGTGGTGGAGGAACGCCCGCTAACCTTTAACGAAGAACAGCTGGCGGCGGCGCTGGATAGCTTCCGCGGCGAGACTCAGCAGGTGCCGTCGATGTACTCGGCGCTGAAATATCAGGGTAAAAAGCTGTACGAATACGCTCGTCAGGGCATTGAGGTTCCGCGTGAAGCCCGGCCGATTACGGTCTATGAGCTGCTGTTTATTCGCCATGAAGGCGATGAACTGGAGCTTGAGATCCACTGTTCGAAAGGTACCTACATCCGTACGATTATCGATGATTTGGGCGAGAAGCTTGGCTGCGGCGCGCACGTGATTTTCCTGCGTCGCCTGGCGGTGAGCAAATACCCGGTCGAGCGGATGGTGACCCTGGAGCAACTGCAGGCGCTGGTCGAACAGGCGGCGGCAGAGGATATTCCCGCCGCTCAACTGCTTGACCCGCTGCTGATGCCGATGGATAGCCCCGCGTCGGATTACCCGCTGGTTCATATTCCGGAAACTTCCGCGGTCTACTTTAAAAACGGCAACCCGGTTCGTCAGTCAGGCGCGCCGCTGAACGGGCTGGTGCGAGTGATGGAAAGCGAGTCCGGTAGGTTCCTCGGTATGGGCGAAATCGACGATGAAGGCCGCGTCGCGCCTCGTCGTCTGGTGGTGGAATACCCACAGTAAGCGCTTTTGTTGCGATAAAAGCCTGCTACGAGTAGAATATCGCCGCTTAACGTCCGCTAAAGTGTTTTAACATTTTCGGGCGTTGCATCAGGGGTTGCTGAATTAGAGATCGGCACCCTTTCTTTACTTATAATTTTGGAGTTTGAAAATGTCTCTAAGCGTTGAAGCTAAAGCACAAATCGTTTCTGAGTTCGGTCGTGGCGCAAACGACAGCGGTTCTACTGAAGTTCAGGTTGCACTGCTGACTGCACAGATCAACCACCTGCAGGGTCACTTTGCAGAGCACAAAAAAGATCACCACAGCCGTCGTGGTCTGCTGCGCATGGTTTCTCAGCGTCGTAAACTGCTCGACTACCTGAAACGTAAAGATGTTGCACGTTACTCTTCGCTGATCGAGCGTCTGGGTCTGCGTCGCTAATTCTGCGAGTTTCAGAAAAAGGGGCCTCACGGCCCCTTTTTTCGACCAGGCGGCAGCAATTCATTAAAAACTCATGTATTGTTGCTATTAATGATCTTCATGCAGAGGTTCGCGCGGCTAATGAGAGGCTTCATCCGCAGGGGCGGGTAAAGGTTGTCATTAGTCGCGAGGATGCAGAGGATCGGGTCATCAGGCGCGATATCGTAGATATGGCGTCATTTTTAGATAAAAGGATAGAATTTTGCTTAATCCGATCGTTCGTAAATTCCAGTACGGCCAGCACACCGTAACCCTGGAAACCGGTATGATGGCGCGCCAGGCAACGGCCGCTGTGATGGTTAGCATGGATGACACCGCGGTATTCGTTACCGTTGTGGGTCAGAAAAAAGCGAAACCGGGCCAGGACTTCTTCCCGCTGACTGTTAACTACCAGGAGCGTACTTACGCTGCCGGTAAAATCCCGGGTGGCTTCTTCCGTCGTGAAGGCCGTCCAAGCGAAGGCGAAACCCTGATCGCGCGTCTGATTGACCGCCCGGTTCGTCCGCTGTTCCCGGAAGGCTTCGTTAACGAAGTTCAGGTTATCGCGACCGTTGTTTCCGTTAACCCGCAGGTTAACCCGGATATCGTCGCGATGATCGGCGCATCCGCCGCGCTGTCGCTGTCCGGTATTCCGTTCAATGGCCCAATCGGCGCCGCTCGCGTGGGTTACATCAACGACCAGTACGTACTGAACCCAACCCAGGAAGAGCTGAAATCCAGCAAACTGGATCTGGTGGTTGCCGGTACCGAAGCGGCCGTACTGATGGTTGAATCCGAAGCTGAACTGCTGAGCGAAGACCAGATGCTGGGCGCGGTGGTCTTTGGCCACGAGCAGCAGCAGGTTGTTATTCAGAACATCAACGACCTGGTGAAAGAAGCCGGTAAACCGCGTTGGGACTGGCAGCCGGAAGTGGTTGACGCCGCCCTGAACGCGCGCGTTGCTGCGCTGGCTGAATCCCGCCTGAGCGATGCTTACCGTATCACCGACAAACAAGAGCGTTACGCTCAGGTTGACGTGATCAAATCTGAAACCATCGCGACGCTGGTTGCCGAAGATGAAACCCTGGACGCCAACGAACTGGGTGAAATCCTGCACGCTATCGAGAAAAACGTCGTCCGTAGCCGCGTACTGGCAGGCGAGCCGCGTATCGATGGCCGCGAAAAAGACATGATCCGTGGTCTGGACGTTCGTACCGGCGTATTGCCGCGTACTCACGGTTCCGCACTGTTTACCCGTGGCGAAACTCAGGCGCTGGTTACCGCGACTCTGGGTACCGCACGCGACGCGCAGAACATCGACGAACTGATGGGCGAGCGCACGGACTCCTTCCTGTTCCACTACAACTTCCCTCCGTACTCCGTAGGTGAAACTGGCATGGTTGGTTCTCCGAAGCGTCGTGAAATCGGTCACGGTCGTCTGGCTAAGCGCGGCGTTCTGGCCGTAATGCCGACAATCGACGAATTCCCGTACACCGTTCGCGTGGTATCTGAAATCACCGAATCCAACGGTTCTTCTTCCATGGCTTCCGTCTGTGGCGCATCTCTGGCGCTGATGGACGCTGGCGTGCCGGTGAAAGCCGCCGTTGCGGGTATCGCAATGGGTCTGGTGAAAGAAGGCGATAACTTCGTCGTACTGTCCGACATTCTGGGTGACGAAGACCACCTTGGCGATATGGACTTCAAAGTTGCGGGTTCTCGCGACGGTATCTCTGCGCTGCAGATGGATATTAAAATTGAAGGTATCACCAAAGAAATCATGCAGGTTGCTCTGAACCAGGCTAAAGGTGCGCGTCTGCACATCCTGGGCGTGATGGAACAGGCGATTAACGCGCCGCGCGGCGATATCTCCGAATTCGCACCGCGTATCCACACCATCAAGATCAACCCGGACAAGATCAAAGACGTTATCGGTAAAGGCGGTTCTGTTATCCGTGCCCTGACCGAAGAAACCGGCACCACCATCGAAATCGAAGATGACGGTACCGTGAAGATCGCAGCGACCGACGGTGACAAAGCTCAGCACGCTATCCGCCGTATCGAAGAGATCACCGCTGAGATCGAAGTTGGCCGTATCTACAATGGTAAAGTGACCCGTATCGTTGACTTTGGCGCATTCGTTGCCATCGGCGGCGGTAAAGAAGGTCTGGTTCACATCTCTCAGATCGCTGACAAGCGCGTTGAGAAAGTGACTGATTACCTGCAGATGGGTCAGGAAGTACCGGTTAAGGTTCTGGAAGTTGACCGTCAGGGCCGCGTACGTCTGAGCATTAAAGAAGCAACTGAGCAGGCTCAGCCAGCTAACGCGCCGGAAGCTCCGGCCGCAGAGCAGGGCGAGTAAGGTTGCCGATTGCCCTCCGCTTCGGCGGAGGGTCTATTCCGGGCAGGATGCCTTTTTGCAGCCGGGGAACTGGACGTTCATCCAATCGTTGTCTTCGGGAGTGGGAAATGAAGCCTTTTCTGCGCTGGTGTTTCGTGGCGACAGCTCTCACGCTGGCAGGATGCAGCAACTCTGCCTGGCGTAAGGACGCCGTCCTCGCGGTACCATTGCAACCGACTTTGCAGCAAGAAGTGATTCTGGCGCGCATGGAACAAATTCTTGCCAGTCGGGCTTTAACCGATGACGAACGCGCACAGCTTTTATATGAGCGCGGAGTGTTGTATGATAGTCTCGGTCTGAGGGCATTAGCGCGAAATGATTTTTCACAAGCGCTGGCAATCCGACCCGATATGCCTGAAGTATTCAATTACTTAGGCATTTATTTAACGCAGGCAGGCAATTTTGATGCTGCCTATGAAGCGTTTGATTCTGTACTTGAGCTTGATCCAACTTACAACTACGCGCACTTAAACCGCGGCATCGCTCTGTATTACGGTGGCCGTGCTAAGTTAGCGCAAGATGATCTGCTGGCGTTTTATCAAGACGATCCCAATGATCCTTTCCGCAGTCTGTGGTTATACCTCGCCGAGCGTAAGCTTGATGAGAAGCAGGCGCTTGAAGCACTGAAACAGCGCTTCAACAAGTCGGACAAAGAGCAATGGGGATGGAACATTGTCGAGTTCTACCTTGGCGACATTAGCGAAAAAGAGCTGATGACCCGTCTGAAGGCAGACGCAACGGATAACACCTCGCTCGCTGAGCATCTCAGTGAAACCAACTTCTATTTAGGTAAGTACTACCTAAGTCTGGGGGACAAGGACAGCGCTACGGCACTGTTCAAACTGGCGGTCGCTAACAACGTTCATAACTACGTTGAGCACCGATACGCATTGTTGGAATTATCGCTCTTGGGCCAGGAGCAAGATGACCTGGCAGAATCGGACCAGCAATAGCTGACGAACACACATCAGCCCTTTTTTTGATTGCCATCACCTTCGCGGGTGAGGGCGTTGTTGTTCGTTAATACACCTACTTTGAGCCGGTTCACACTTTTCAATGAAAATTACTCTAAATTTTCACGATGAGTTATGTAGACTGGCCGCCATTAATTTTGAGGCACACGTACTACATGGCTGAATTCGAAACCACTTTTGCAGATCTGGGCCTGAAGGCTCCTATCCTTGAAGCGCTTAACGATCTGGGTTACGAAAAACCATCTCCGATCCAGGCTGAGTGCATTCCGCATCTGCTGGACGGCCGCGACGTTCTGGGTATGGCCCAGACCGGTAGTGGTAAGACCGCAGCGTTCTCTTTACCGCTGCTGAACAACATCGATCCTGAGCTGAGAGCACCGCAGATTCTGGTGCTGGCGCCGACCCGCGAACTGGCGGTACAGGTTGCTGAAGCAATGACGGAATTCTCTAAACATATGCGCGGCGTAAACGTGGTTGCCCTGTACGGCGGCCAGCGTTATGACGTGCAGCTGCGCGCCCTGCGTCAGGGGCCGCAGATCGTTGTCGGTACCCCGGGTCGTCTGCTGGACCACCTGAAGCGCGGTACGCTGGATCTCTCTAAACTGAGCGGTCTGGTACTGGACGAAGCAGATGAAATGCTGCGCATGGGCTTTATCGAAGACGTAGAAACTATCATGGCGCAGATCCCGGAAGGTCATCAGACCGCTCTGTTCTCCGCCACGATGCCGGAAGCGATTCGTCGCATTACCCGCCGCTTCATGAAAGAGCCGCAGGAAGTGCGCATTCAGTCCAGCGTCACCACGCGCCCGGACATCAGCCAGAGCTACTGGACTGCTTACGGCATGCGTAAAAACGAAGCGCTGGTGCGTTTCCTGGAAGCGGAAGACTTTGATGCGGCGATTATCTTCGTGCGTACCAAAAACGCGACCCTGGAAGTGGCAGAAGCGCTGGAGCGTAGCGGCTATAACAGCGCCGCGCTGAACGGCGATATGAACCAGGCGCTGCGTGAGCAGACTCTGGAGCGCCTGAAAGACGGTCGTCTGGATATCTTGATCGCCACCGACGTTGCGGCCCGTGGCCTGGACGTTGAGCGTATCAGCCTGGTTGTTAACTATGACATCCCGATGGATTCCGAATCTTACGTTCACCGTATCGGCCGTACCGGTCGTGCGGGTCGTGCGGGTCGCGCGCTGCTGTTCGTTGAGAACCGTGAGCGTCGCCTGCTGCGTAACATCGAACGTACGATGAAGCTGACGATCCCTGAAGTAGAACTGCCGAACGCAGAACTGCTGGGCAAACGTCGTCTGGAGAAATTCGCCGCTAAAGTTCAGCAGCAGCTGGAAAGCAGCGATCTGGACCAGTACCGTGCGCTGCTGGCGAAAATCCAGCCGACCGCGGAAGGCGAAGAGCTGGACGTGGAAACGCTGGCCGCTGCGCTGCTGAAAATGGCCCAGGGCGAACGTTCTCTGATCGTTCCGCCGGATGCGCCGATGCGTCCGCGTCGTGAATTCCGCGATCGTGATGACCGTTTCGAACGTCGTGGCGACCGTAATGACCGCGGCCCGCGTGGCGATCGTGAAGATCGTCCGAAGCGTGAGCGTCGTGACGTGGGTGAAATGGAACTGTACCGCATTGAAGTGGGCCGTGATGACGGCGTTGAAGTTCGTCATATCGTTGGCGCGATCGCTAACGAAGGCGACATCAGCAGCCGCTACATCGGCAACATTAAGCTGTTCGGTTCTCACTCCACCATCGAATTGCCGAAAGGTATGCCGGGCGAAGTGCTGCAGCACTTTACTCGTACCCGCATCCTGAACAAGCCGATGAACATGCAGCTGCTGGGCGATGCGCAGCCGCGCACCGAACGTCGTGGCGGCGGCGAGCGTCGTGAAGGCGGTCGTGGCTTCGGCGGCGAGCGTCGTGAAGGCGGTCGTAGCTTCGGTGGCGAACGTCGTGAAGGCGGTCGTGGTGAAGGTCGTCGTTTCAGCGGCGAACGTCGTGAAGGCGGCCGCGCGCCGCGTCGTGACGATGCTTCCGCGCCGCGCCGTGATGATTCCGCGGGTCGTCGTCGTTTCGGTGGCGATGCGTAATAAGCGCAATCCCTTAGCGTAAAGTAAATAATACAGCCCCGATCGTCATGATTGGGGCTTTTTTTATTTCTTTTGTACTCGTGTACTGGTACAGTGCGTCATGCTCAACGTGAGCGAAGTATTTTCGACTGGAGATTTCGGCAAATGGCGACACTAACCACTACGGCCACCCGACCGTCTTTATTTGGCGGCGTGGTGATTATCGGCGGCACAATTATTGGCGCGGGCATGTTCTCGCTGCCGGTGGTCATGTCCGGCGCGTGGTTTTTCTGGTCGCTGGCGGCGCTGGTTTTTACCTGGTTCTGCATGCTGCACTCCGGTTTGATGATTCTGGAAGCCAACCTTAACTACCGGATTGGCTCCAGCTTCGACACCATTACCAAAGACCTGCTCGGCAAAGGCTGGAACCTGGTGAACGGCGTGTCGATCGCCTTTGTGCTGTATATCCTGACCTACGCCTATATTTCTGCGAGCGGTTCGATCCTGCACCACACCTTCAGTGAAATGTCGCTGAACGTACCGGCGCGCGCTGCGGGCTTCGGCTTTGCGCTGCTGGTGGCCTTTATCGTCTGGATGAGCACGAAAGCGGTGAGCCGCATGACGGCTATCGTACTGGGCGCTAAGGTGATTACCTTCTTCCTGACCTTCGGCAGCCTGTTGGGGCACGTTGAGCCGACGACGCTGTTTAACGTCGTGGAGAAGAATGCCTCCTATGCGCCATACCTGCTGATGACGCTGCCGTTCTGCCTGGCCTCGTTTGGCTATCACGGTAACGTGCCGAGCCTGATGAAATATTATGGTAAGGATCCGCGCACCATTACCCGCTGTCTGATTTACGGTACGCTACTGGCGCTGGGTCTGTATGTGGTCTGGCTGCTGGTGACGATGGGGAATATCCCTCGTCCGCAGTTTATCGGTATCGCCCAGAAGGGCGGCAACATTGATGTGCTGGTGCAGGCGCTGAGCGGCGTGCTGAATAGCCGCGGTCTGGATCTGCTGCTGGTGGTGTTCTCCAACTTTGCCGTCGCCAGTTCCTTCCTCGGCGTGACGCTGGGGCTGTTCGATTATCTCGCTGATCTGTTTGGCTTTGACGATAGCGCGATGGGACGCTTTAAAACCGCGCTGTTGACCTTTATCCCGCCGATGATCGGTGGGCTGGTGAAACCAGATGGTTTCCTTTACGCCATCGGCTATGCCGGCCTGGCGGCTACGGTATGGGCGGCGATTGTGCCGGCGCTGCTGGCTCGCGCTTCGCGTAAACGCTTCGGCAGCCCACAGTTCCGTGTTTGGGGCGGAAAACCGATGATTGCGCTGATCCTGCTGTTCGGGCTCGGCAACGCGGTGGTGCATTTCCTGTCGAGCTTTAATCTGTTGCCGGTTTATCAATAACCGCATTGCCCGGTGGCGTGACGCGCACCGGGCTTACCACGTCGCTAACCTAACAATTCCTCTTTCACCTGCATCGCTAAATCAAACGAATGCAGGCGTGCCTGGTGGTCGAAGATCTGGCCGTTGACCATGATTTCGTCCGCTTCCGTTTCGCGAAGAATCGACGCTAACCCATGGCGAACTTTGGTCTTATCGCCAACCAGCGACATGCTCAATGCCTGCTGTACACCATACTGCTCGGACGCTGACCACAGTTGATGCATATTTTCCACCGGCGGCGGCAACTGCCCGGTTTCACCGCGGCGCAGTTTAACGAAGGCCTGCTGCATCGAGGTAAAGAGGAACTCCGCATCGCGATTACTATCGGCGGCGATAATATTGATACATACCATCGCGTACGGTTTTTCGAGCCGCGCCGAAGGTTTGAAGTTGCTGCGGTACAGATGCAGCGCCTGGAATAGCATGTCCGGCGCGAAGTGAGAGGCGAAGGCAAACGGCAGACCAAGCTGCGCCGCCAGCTGCGCGCTGTACAGGCTTGAGCCCAGCAGCCACACCGGAATTCGTTCGCCATAGCCGGGAACCGGGCGCACCTGCGGATTAGCCTCGCGGGCGTCAAACCAGTCCACCAACTCCGCCACATCGCGCGGGAAATTATCGACATCGCCGCTCATATGGCGACGCAGCGCGCGCATGGTCGGCTGATCGCTGCCCGGCGCGCGGCCAAGGCCGAGATCGATACGTCCGGGATACAGCGTATTCAGGGTGCCGAACTGTTCGGCGATCACCAGCGGCGAATGGTTTGGCAACATTACGCCTCCGGATCCCAGATGCAGGGTGGTGGTATTGGCGGCAAGATAGCCAATCAACACCGAGGTCGCCGCGCTGGCAATACCCACCATATTATGATGCTCCGCCAGCCAGTAACGGTGGTAGCCGCGGGATTCCGCCAGTTGGGCGAGAGCGAGAGAATGGGAAAAGGCTTCTTTAGCAGAAGATCCCTGCGGGATCGGCGCCAGATCGAGCACCGAGAACGGAATGGTTTTATCAGTCATAACAGCTCACTTTGTCGACGGTGAATCTTTTAATAGTGCATTAAAAATTAATAACCGTTGTTAACAAAGTGAGCTTTTACACTTCACCTTACGCCTGCAGCTCCAGCCCGGCCAGCCGTTTCCAGTAGCCATTGCAATCGCTGTTAGCGGTGAGATCCAGCGGCGCAGCGCCATTTTCATTGGCGCGGAAGGCGTCGAGCATGGCGAAGGTCTCGCTACCCATCGGCGACAGGCGCACCATATCCACCAGACCGTGCATCGAGGTTAACTCGTTGCCAAGGTTATAGACGTAGCCGCTCATCGTCTGAATGCCGTTAAGCACAAACACCTGCTGGTTCTCCTGCGACAGCATGCTGCGCCCGGTTGGGTACTTGATGCAGCAGGTTTCGCATTCGTCTTTTGGCCGGTCTTCCGAGCGGGCGGTAAAGCAGCGCGCGGAATAGGCCAGCGGCAGATGGCCGTAGCTCAGCACTTCGACTTCAAACTGGTTGCGAATACCCAGCTCTTCGCACTGGGTCAGTAAATTAGCCAGCCAGTCGCGGGAAAGCTCCACCGGCATGCACCAGCGCGTCATACCCTGCTTCAGCAGCAGGCGCAGGGTGACGGCGTTGTAGCAGTTCAGCGCATGACCCGCGACGAAGGGCAACTTGCGTTCGGCACAGAGATTGACCACGCCGAGGTCGCTGGCTTCAATCAGGAATTCGCCGTTCTCGACATAGCGCTTCAGCTCGCCCAGTTCGGATGAGGCCTGCACCAGCGCGAGGGTGGAGAGCACCACCTGCTTGCCGCTGCCGGCCAGCGCTTTCGCCATTTCGATCCAATCGCCGACTTTAGTGGCGCGGCGTTTGCTGCATACCGCTTCGCCCAGATAAATGGTGTCAGCGCTACAGTTTGCCGCCTGCTGGTAAAAATCTGCCAGCGTCTCTTTTGGCCAGTAGTACAGCACCGGCCCTAATGAATATTTCATGTTTCTCACTGCCATTTTCGGTGATAGGCGCCAAGGGTGGTTTGCGTTCCTTCGGACATCGAACCAAGGGTTTCCATCCATGCAGATTGCGGCACGAAGTTCTGCGGATCGGCTTTACAGCGATCGATCGCCTGACGCCAGACTTTCGCTACCTGGGTGACGTATGCCGGGCTGCGCTGGCGGCCTTCAATTTTTACCGAAGCGATATTGGCGGCCATCAGTTCTGGCAACAGTTCCAGGGTGTTGAGGCTGGTGGGTTCTTCCAGCGCGTGGTAGCGCTCGCCGTCGACCAGGTAGCGGCCTTTGCACAGCGTCGGATAACCGGCATTCTCGCCATCCTGATAACGATCGATCAGCACTTCGTTAAGGCGTGACTCCAGCCCCTGCGGCGTTTGCTGCCAGCGGACGAAGCGCGCGGGCGAACAGGCGCCGACGGTATTTGGCGATTCGCCGGTGAGATACGACGAGAGATAGCAGCGGCCTTCCGCCATGATGCATAAGCTACCGAAGGCGAAGACTTCCAGTGGAACCGGCGTGGCGCGCGCTAACTGTTTCACCTGGTGAATGGATAACACCCGCGGTAGTACGACGCGGGCAACGTCAAAGTTACGGTGATAAAAACGTACCGCCTCTTCGTTAGTGGCGGACGCCTGTACTGAAACGTGACGTTCAATGTGCGGATAGCGTTCCGCAGCGTACTCCAGCATGGCGATATCGGCGAGGATGAGCGCGTCGGCGCCCAATTGCGCGGCCATATCCACAGCACGCTGCCAACGGGCATAACCGTCGGGATGGGCGAAGGTGTTAATCGCGATATGTAGCTTGCGGCGATGCTGGTGCACAAAGCTGACGGCTTCCTGTAATTTCTTTTCGGTGAAATTAAGGCCGGCAAAGTGGCGGGCATTGGTGTCATCTTTCAGCCCGATATAGACGGCATCGGCGCCGTTTTCGATGGCCGCCTTAAGTGCCGGGAGGTTACCGGCGGGGCAGAGCAGCTCCATAATTTTTCCTGAAAAACGCGGCCGGTCAGGGACGCAAAATGGTTAACGAGCTGGGATTTTAGTTAACCTTCTGGTGACAATTTTTGATTTGAGGCAGTTAAAAGCGTATTGGTGGGCTCAATAGCTGGCGGCCATCATCGCGATTTTGTTGATTTACGCCGCTATGTCGTTTATTTGATATGGCACAATAGCGAAACTATTGCATGCATGGAGTGAAGCTTGTGTTGGATGAACTGCGTTCCCGGCTGGTCCGTTTTGGCCCGTCTTTAATGAGCGTGCCGGTTAAGCTGGCGCCTTTTGCCCTCAAGCGCCAGGTGCTGGAACAAGTATTGAGCTGGCAATTTCGCCAGGCGCTGGCGGATGGAGAACTGGAGTTTCTCGAAGGTCGCTGGTTAAGTATTAATGTGCGCGATATTGGCCTGCTGTGGTATACCTCGGTAGTCGACGGTCGTCTGGTGGTTAGCCAGCAGGCTGACGCCGACGTCAGCTTTAGCGCCGATGCCAGCGATCTGCTGATGATTGCCGCGCGTAAACAGGATCCGGATACGCTATTCTTCCAGCGTCGTCTGGTGATTGAAGGTGATACCGAGCTGGGTCTATACGTGAAGAACCTGATGGATGCCATCGAGCTGGAGCAGATGCCGAAAGCACTGCGCGTCATGCTGCTGCAGATGGCGGATTTTGTCGAAGCAGGCCTGAAGAGCCCGCAGAAACCTGAACAGACATCGGTAGGTGAGGCATGCTGATTCGAGTGGAAATTGGGATTGATGCGCCGGGTATCGACGCGCTGCTGCGCCGTACGTTCGGCAGCGACGCGGAAGCGAAGCTGGTGCACGATCTGCGTGAAGATGGTTTGATCACGCTGGGCTTAGTCGCCACTGACGATGAAGGCCAGGTGGTGGGCTACGTTGCCTTTAGCCCGGTCACCGTCGAAGGCGAAGAGCTACAGTGGGTAGGTCTGGCGCCATTGGCGGTAGATGAAAGCTATCGCGGCCAGGGTATCGGCCGACAGCTGGTCTACGAAGGGCTGGATTCATTAAATGAGTTTGGCTACGCCGCGGTGGTCACGCTGGGCGAACCGGCGCTGTATGGCCGTTTGGGCTTTGAACCCGCCGCCGCGTTCGATTTACGCTGCCGTTGGCCGGACACCGCTGAAGCCTTCCAGGTGCACCGTCTGGCGGATGACGCGCTGCAGGGCGTACACGGTCTGGTCGAGTACAGCGATCATTTCAATCGCTTCTGAGCCCCTCCAGCAGGGTCTCGAACGAACCATCCCCGGCAACGAGGCGCTCTTTCTGGCGCTTCGTTAGCTGCTTGATGCGATACTCCAGCCGCAGAGCGAGTGAGTGGTCACCAACTTTCTGACTAAACGCCAGCGCCAGTTCGCCTTTGCCGCGCAGCGCTTTCGCTCCTTTGCCTTCCTGATGCTGAAGAAAGCGGCGCGGAACATCGGTGGTAATGCCGGTATACAGGCGGTTATCAGCGGTTCGAATAAGATAGAGAAACCAGCACACGGTAATAACGTCAGTCTGTTAGGGTGTGTGCACCATAGCATAATGGAGAATAAAGATGGATACGCTTGCCGCGATTAGCCGCTGGCTGGGTAAACAGCACGTCATCACCTGGTGCGTCGCGCGTGATGACGAGCTGTGGTGCGCCAATGCGTTTTACGTTTACGACCCGGATAACGTCGCCTTTTATCTGCTGAGCGACGAAAAAACCCGCCACGGCCAGATGACCGGCGAACACGCGAAGGTTGCCGGGACGGTTAACGGCCAGCCAAAGACCGTTGCCTTGATCCGCGGCGTGCAGTTTAAGGGTGAGATCCGCCGCCTTCACGGTGACGAAGAGGCTGAAATGCGCAAGCGCTACGTCAAGCGCTTCCCGGTCGCCCGCATGCTGTCGGCGCCGGTGTGGGAGATCCGTCCCGACGAGCTTAAATTTACCGACAACACGCTGGGTTTTGGCAAAAAGCTATATTGGCTGCGCGACTCAAGCCCCGAGCAGGCGTAGCGCCTCGCGATTGAACGCCGGCAGATCGTCTGGGGTTCGGCTGGTGACTAACTGATCGTTATCAAGCACCACTTCCTGATCGTAAAACTCACCGCCGGCGTTTTTTACGTCGACCACGATAGGTTTAACCGCCGTGAGTTTACGCCCGCGAATGACATCTGCGCTGATGAGTAGCTGCGGGCCGTGGCAGATGGCAAAGACCGGCTTACCGCTATTCACGAAGTCGCGAGTAAAAGTGACGAAGCGCTCATCACCCCGCAACTGGTCCGGTGAATAGCCGCCAGGCAGCAACAACGCGTCAAACTGCGCCGGCGTCACGTCATCTATTGCTTTGTCGATCGCCACTTCAGCCTCGCCTTGTTTCCCTTTTACCGTTTTTCCTGCCTGTTTCTCAATCGTCACGACCTGATGCCCGGCAAGTTTAAAGGCCTCGGCAGGTGAGGTGAATTCAGAATCTTCGAAGTCGTCGGTGATTAGTACGGCAATCTTTTTACTCATTCTTCCTCCGATCTTTTGGCAGTGAATGAGGCATTTCCATGATGATGGTGGATACTTACCTCGTAAGCTATTAAGCCTGGAACATGTGGGGCAAAGTGCAAGGCAGACAATTCTGCAAAGGAGATTCGATGAGTCAGGTATTACTAACCGGCGCGACTGGTTTGGTTGGTGGGCACTTACTTCGCCTGCTACAGAATGAGCCGGGCATTAGCGCGATTACTGCGCCAACGCGCCGTCCCCTTGCTGTGGCGGAGGGGGTATTCAATCCACACGATCCGCAGTTGACCGATGCACTGGCGCAGGTGGTTGATCCTGTCGATATCGTTTTCTGCTGCCTGGGCACCACGCGCCGGGAAGCGGGGAGTAAAGAAGCGTTTGTGCATGCTGACTATACGCTGGTGGTAGATACGGCGCTGGTCGGGAAGCGTCTCGGAGCGCAACATATGCTGGTGGTCAGCGCGATGGGCGCTAATGCGCATTCGCCCTTCTTCTATAACCGCGTGAAAGGAGAAATGGAAGAGGCGCTGATGGCGCAGGACTGGCCGCGGCTGACCATTGCCCGTCCTTCGATGTTGCTGGGGGATCGGGAGCATAAACGCGCCAATGAAACGCTCTTTGCACCGCTATTTCGTTTTCTGCCTGGAGACTGGAAAGCTATTCAGGCCCGCGATGTAGCGACTGCCCTGCTCGCGGAGGCGCTGGCGCCGAGCCATGAAGGCGTCCAAATCCTGACCTCGTCTCAGCTACGGGAGCGCGCTGCCCGGCAGGCGGATTAACCATTTTCAAATTTGGACGGCAGGCGTAGTATTCACCTCCTTATTTGTTATCACTTCTCCCTGGGGAATGCTATGGCTGGTCAGTCTTCATCTCAGGCGGCATCACCATTTCAATGGTGGAAACCCGCGCTGTTCTTTCTCGTCGTTATCGTTGGTCTGTGGTACGTCAAATGGCAGCCGTATTACGGTAAAGCCTTTACGGCCGCCGAAACCCACAGTATCGGTAAATCTATTCTCGCGCAGGCTGATGTAAACCCGTTGCAGGCGGCATGGGATTACGCGATGGTTTATTTCCTCGCGGTCTGGAAAGCGGCGGTGCTCGGCGTGCTGCTTGGTTCGCTTATTCAGGTGTTGATCCCGCGCGACTGGCTGCAGAGGACGCTTGGGCAATCTCGTTTTCAGGGCACGTTGCTGGGAGCGATTTTTTCGCTGCCGGGGATGATGTGTACCTGCTGCGCCGCGCCGGTCGCCGCCGGTATGCGTAAACAGCAGGTGTCGATGGGCGGAGCGCTGGCGTTCTGGATGGGCAACCCGCTGCTGAACCCGGCAACGCTGGTCTTTATGGGTTTCGTGCTCGGCTGGCAGTTTGCTCTGATCCGGCTGGTGGCCGGGCTGGCGACGGTGCTGGTGGTGGCGACGCTGGTGCAAAAATGGGTAAAAGAGGCGGCGACGCAGCCGGTAGCGGCAGAAGACGTTAGCCAACTGCAGCGCGATGAGGGCAGTTTTATCAGCCGCTGGCTACGCGCGCTGTGGTCGCTGTTCTGGAGTACGATCCCGGTTTACATCCTCGCGGTGCTGGTACTGGGCGCGGCGCGGGTCTGGCTGTTCCCGCACGCCGAGGGCGCGGTCGATAACACGCTGTTCTGGGTGATCGCAATGGCGATAGCCGGTTGCCTGTTCGTTATCCCGACGGCGGCGGAAATCCCGATTGTGCAGACGATGCTGCTGGCTGGAATGGGCACCGCGCCGGCGCTGGCGCTGCTGATTACGTTGCCGGCGGTGAGCGTGCCGTCGCTGATTATGTTGCGTAAGGCGTTTCCGGCTAAAGCGCTGTGGCTAACCGGTGGGCTGGTGGCGTTATGCGGGGCGATCGTCGGCGCGCTGGCGCTGGTGTAATTTATCCGGAGCGGGGCTGTGGCCCCGGCGCCGGATTTTGTACCGGGTGGCGGCTACGCCTTACCCGGCCTACGGTTCGTGCGGCCTGTCGTTAATTTATACTGCCGGTGCTGGTGGCCTCAAAATCCCCCCGGTGGCGCTGCCGCTTACCGGGGCTACAGCGCTTTGCGATTTGGTAGCCCGGAGAAGGCGCAACGCGCCGCGTCCGGGAAAACCCCTTAAAAAAGTTGCCAACCGATAACAGTATCTACGGTCCGTGCGACCTGTCTTTAATGTCTTCACCACGCTGGCTGAAACTGCCGGTGTTGGTGGCCTCAAAATCGCTGAGACGTTCCCGGAAGGCCGGGGCAGCCCGCATGGATGCGGGCTGAGGGCCGTGATTTGCAGGGACGCTGCCTCGGCCCGACCCGAAGCCTGCCGGGATAAGTCGAAGGTACCACGAAGTGGCGATTTTGGCGGCCAGAGCCCGGGAGTACAGAGGGCGGCGGCGACTGGCCGCCCTCTGTGCGCTCCCTGCGCCACGGAAAACATATTGCATATAACTCAACCAGGAGCGCAATGTTCTCTGAAGCGACACGCGATAAACGCTTTTCTCAAGAGAAAAGTTGCCAACCGATAACAGTATCTACAACGGATACAGGGCGTTTATTTAATATAGGTAAACGCGGTGGTGACGCGGCTCACGCCGCTAACCCGGCTGGCGATATCCGCCGCCGCTCGGCCTTCGCGGTCGGTGACCAGGCCCATCAGGAACACTTCGCTATTTTCGGTCGTCACTTTCACATTCGAAGACTTCACCTGATCGCTGCCCAGCAGTTGGGAACGAACTTTGGTGGTGATCCAGGTATCCGACGACGCGGTGCCTAAGCCAATCGGCTGGCCTTGACGCACTTCATTGAAGACTTCGGTAGTCCCTTCAACCCCCATCGCGATTTGTTTGGCGCGTGAGGAGAGATCGGCGGTCGGCGACTGGCCGGTCAGCAGGACCTTGCCCTGATAAGCGGTGACGTTAATACGCGCTTCTTTCTTAATCTGTTCATCTTTCCCTAAGGCGCTGTTAACGCGTAGCTCCAGGGTGCTGTCATCAACCTGCGTACCGACCGTACGTGGGTCCGTTGCCGCTTTGGTGCCGACGGCTGCCGTACCGACTACCGCTGCGGCGACGCAGCCCTGTAGCAGTAGCGCAGAAAGCAGGATGGCGAGGGGCGAGAGAGCCTTCATGTGTTCTCCTTATTCGTCCTGGTGTGGAAAAAGCGTGTTATCAATCAAATCGCACAGACAATTGACGGTGAGCATGTGCATTTCCTGGATCCGCGCGCTGCGGTGTGAAGGAATGCGGATTTCAACGTCCTGCTGACCTAACAGGCCAGCCAGCTCGCCGCCGTCGTAACCGGTTAACGCCACGATAGTCATATCGCGGGTGACCGCCGCTTCCACGGCTTTCACGATATCCCGGCTATTGCCGCGCGTAGAAATCGCCAGCAGTACGTCGCCGGCGTGTCCCAGCGCGCGCACCTGTTTAGCATAGATTTCATCATGCAGGCGATCGTTGGCGATTGCGGTTAAGACCACATTATCGGTATTTAGTGCAATGGCGGGTAAACCAGGGCGCTCTGTTTCGAAACGATTGATCATGCTGGCAGCAAAATGCTGTGCGTTGGCGGCGGAGGTGCCATTACCACAACAGAGGATTTTGTTGCCGTTAAGCAGCGACTGAACGAGCGTCATAGCCGCGCGCGAGATGGCGTCCGGGAGCGCTTCCGCGGCGGCGATTTGGGTTTGAATGCTTTCGGTAAAGCAGGCTTTAATTCTGTCGAGCACGGGATCCCTTAAATCTGATAATACGCTATTCGCCAAAGGCGTTTTTCAGCCATTGGATGTCGTTGCCGGTGAAGGCTACCACATCGAAACGGCAATCCACAGTATCAAAACTCCCATTCTGTCGGGAGAGCCACAGGCGAGCGGCCTTGAGAAGGCGTTGTTGCTTTTGCGGCGTGACGCTGGCGGCGGCATCGCCGTAGCTGGCGCTGCGCCGGTAGCGCACTTCGACGAACACGATAACCGCGCCGTCGCGCATAATAAGGTCGATCTCGCCGCCGCGCTCGCGGGCGTTGGCGGCGATAAAACGCAGTCCATGCCGTTCTAACCACCGACGCGCCTGGCTTTCCCAGGCGTCGCCGGTCTGTTTACTTAGTTGGCTGCGACGATTTGCCCCTGTTGGTACTTGAGCCATGATAACTTCCTGTTAATCACGCAGTCCGGCGTAGCCGTCAGATCGCCCGTATTGCCGTTCAGCTCGTAACCTGGGCTCTGGCGCATTTGCGCGAAATGATTCGCCAGCGACCAGGCATCGGCGCCCATTGCGTACAGCCGCGCCAGCGAGTAGTCGTTACGCACGGCAGAGAGCGCCTGCTGCATCAGCGCCGGGTTACTGCCCGCCAGCATCGGGATTTCGCTATATTGCAGGCCTTCCATCTCCAGACGGAAATCCGGGCCGGAGGTGCCCTGGGCGCTACGGGAACTGGCGTACAGGGTGACGTTGCTCTGGCTGCCGTTGCGCATCGCGATCAGCGGCTTGATATAACCAATTTGTTCCGGGGTGGCGACGATATAGGCGGCATCGATGCTGCCGCCGCTGCTGACCGGAACGTCGCCTGGGTTGCCGAGCGAGCTATCTACAGATGAGGGCAGCGTCGATACCGGGCTGCCGGTCAGCGAGATGCCGCCGCCGTTGACGCCGGATTTCAGCTCCGCCGTCGATCCCAGACGCTGCTGCAGCACCGTACCGCCGCCCAGCTTCACCCACTCGTCGGCGAAAGCGCTGACCACGCGGTCGCCAAGCGCGCCGCGCGGCACCAGCAGTAGCGGCGTTTGTTTGCCCTGATCATGAATATGACGCGCTGCGTCGCGGGCTTCATCTTCCGGGGAGAGCGCGAAGTAGCACAGGTTCGGGCGGTTCTCGACTTTCCCCGGCTGGTTAAGTGCCAGCACGTTTAGCGAGGTGTTGCTTTTCATCACCTCTTCGACGTTTTCTTTCAACAGCGGGCCAACCACGATGGTGGCGCCGTCCTGCTGTACCTGCGCCAGAAGCTGGCTCATCGGCTGGCTGGTGGTATCGTAAATTTTCAGCTCAGCAGCAGGATTGGTGGTCGCTACCTCGGGCTGCGGCTGCACGGCTGGCGCGTTCACCGGTTGTGCTGCCGGTTGTGCTGCCGGCGTTGCGGCAACCGGGGCGGGTAGCGGAGCGGCTGCTGGTTTTGCGGCAGGCGCGGCCTGCGTTTCCGCTGGCGCCTGCACCGGATCGGCCTGGCTGCCGGTGGCGGTGAGATCGCCGACTTCCGCCTGCGAAGGGCTCACCACATCATTATTGCCGGCAACATTCGCCGCCTGGGCGACCTGCGCCGGCACTGCGCTGCCCTGGACCGCTGGGGCGCCATTCTTCGCCGCTTCAAAACCCTGCTGGATAGTGCGGCCGAAAATCGCCGCCTGGCCGTTCAGAGGCAGCAGCAGGGCGATTTTATTGGTCGAGGCCGGTTTATAGTTTTGCATATTCACCAGCGCAGTGGGCAGCATCTGCGCCCCCGGGTTCTGCGGATAACGGATTTGCCAGTCTTTGACGCCCGCTTTCAGCATTGCCGGATCGTTACGGTTGTCGAACCACATCCGCTGCAGATCCAACCAGCCCTGCAGCACGTTTTCGTCGGCATTAATCACCAGTGCGTTGGCCTGCTGCGGAGTCATCGCCGTCAGCGCTTTCCACGTGGCGTCGATATTTTGTTGTTTTTGCTTCGCCTGGCTTAGTAGGGGCTGCTGGGCAATCAGCGCGCGCAGCAGGGACAGAGAGGGCTGCCCCTGGCTGGCGTCAATTTGCGCCTGCCAGTAGCGCGGCTGCTGATTTTTTTCAAAACTGAGAGGATCGAGTTTGCTCAGCAATGCCTTCGCGCCCTGGTAATCGCCTTGCGCCAGTTTGACTTCCACCGCCAGCAGCGACTGTTCGCGGGCCTGCGTGCTGTTCAGGTTCGACGGCAGTTGGTTGTACAGGTCGATAGCCTGCTGCTTCTTACCTTCCTGCAGCAGTGCACGAATGGCGAGTAATTGCCAGTTGGTCTTGCTATCATTCGTGCTTTGCTGCATCTGCTGTAGGTAGAAACTGGAGTTGGCCTGCGACGTACCCTGCATAAACGCCGTGCTTTGATCCTGCGTGTGGGTGCCGCAGCCAGCAAAAAGAAGAGTCGCCAGCAATACGGGCAGACAGCGCGCGGGCTTAGAACGAAGAAATGTTGACGGTACCATATGTATCCAGTGATATTTTTTTGGCTCAATGCTCAATATTAAATCGGCAATACGGACGAGACAATGAAACAACACGAATCAGCGGATAATTCTCAGGGGCAACTGTATATTGTGCCCACTCCGATAGGGAATCTGTCTGATATCACGCAGCGCGCACTGGAAGTGTTGCAAGCTGTTGATTTAATTGCTGCTGAGGATACCCGTCATACCGGTTTGCTGCTGCAGCATTTTGCGATTAACGCCCGTTTATTTGCCCTTCACGACCATAACGAGCAGCAAAAGGCCGAAACACTTTTAGCGAAATTAAAAGAGGGGCAGAACATCGCGCTGGTGTCCGATGCCGGCACGCCGCTGATTAACGATCCCGGCTACCATCTGGTGCGCACCTGCCGTGAAGCCAATATCCGCGTCGTGCCGCTGCCGGGTCCTTGTGCAGCGATTGCCGCTCTGAGCGCCGCCGGTTTGCCGTCCGATCGTTTCTGCTATGAAGGTTTCCTGCCGGCGAAATCGAAAGGCCGCCGCGATACCCTGAAGGCGCTGGAAGAAGAACCGCGCACTCTCATCTTCTATGAGTCAACGCACCGCCTGGTGGAGAGCCTGGAAGATATCTGCGCGGTTCTGGGCGAATCCCGCTACGTGGTGTTGGCGCGCGAGCTGACCAAAACCTGGGAGTCTATCCACGGCGCGCCGATTAGCGAGTTGGTGGCATGGGTGAAGGAAGACGAAAATCGCCGCAAAGGCGAGATGGTGCTGATCGTCGAAGGTTTTAAGGCCCAGGAAGAGGCGCTGCCGGCAGCCGCGCTGCGGACTCTGGCGCTGCTGCAGGCGGAACTGCCGCTGAAGAAAGCCGCCGCGCTGGCCGCGGAAATCCACGGCGTGAAAAAGAATGCGCTGTATAAATACGCGCTGGAGCAGCAGGGATAATCACTGCGCCCGGGGGTAACCGGGCGCGGCTGGCTATTTTATCGGCGTCGCTTCGAAAACCAGCGTTTGCAAGGGTTGTAGCGTAACAATAGCCGCTTGCTGATAGTCAGCAGGGAATGTCGCGTTACTGCCGTAAACGCTTTTTAACGTAAAGCGCGACGTCTCTCCCTGCGGTATCTCGAAGGCTTTAGCGAGATCGAGATAAAATTGCTGTGGTTTATCTGATGGGTTACGCAGGCCTAAAATCGCCTTATCTTTATTCCATGAGGCCCAGCCGTAAACTTCCAGTGCGGTAGGATCGCCGCCGACCCAATGGGTATCCACCAGCACGTCGGCATTTGCTCTCGACCATTTTGCTGCCTGCGCCAGGGTGTCCCACTTCACTTTGTTAAGTAGCGACGGCGTGATGTACAGCTCCTGTAATTGCGTACCTGTCGCGAAATAGCTCCAGACCTGATCGGCAAAATCGCTATCGGTTTGCGGTTTTTCCAGCCCGTAATAGGCATTTTCAGCACTGACAATACCATGATACATCAGTGAGTTAAGCGGGAAGAGCGGCCCTTTACGCACAATCGAACGATAAGTCTCGGCATCCCGATAGGTTATCCATTGCTGCACCGGCGTCCCCGGCCCGTAAAGATTGATATCGTCGCCCTGGCGCCATATCGCGTCGGCATAAAAAAGCCAGGAAGGACTGGCATTGGTCCCGGTGGTTAAATTAATAAATTGGTCGGGATTGGCGCTGCGCATGTTATGCAGTAAGGCAATCGATGCATCAAAATCGGAAGCAAACTGGCTACCCGGAATATGTGAATTCGCGTTGCCCATACCATCAAGCTTAAAAGAGGTAATATGTTCGTCTTTAATCAGCTTAATAATCTGTTGATTGAAGTTATTGAAATAGTGTCGCCCGGATAGGGCGAATTTGCCATCAACCGTTTCAAAACCATACTCTTTGGCGTGAGAGACGCGGATATCTCTGGGCTTATTATAACCACCCCATGGTGAAAGCCACAGCCCCACTGAACTTTGCATGCTGGCTGCTTTTTCCCGAACCTTACTGAACCCCTGGCTGAAAGCGGGGCCAAAGAGCCATCTGCCAGTACGATCGTCCCAACCATCATCCAGAAGAAAGGCATCTAATGTGACGCCGCGTCCGGTGATAAATTCCTTATTCCACTCATCCATCCGGCGTAGAACATCCTGCTCGCTATAGGTGGTGAAGAAGCCGATATCCATCCAGCTGTTATAGTGCAGATAGGGTTTATAGGGGCGGGGACGCACGGCATTAATAAAGAGGTTTACGCTGCGACGAAGCTGATTGGTTGCTGGAAAGGTGCCGAAGTAGGTCGTATAGCTGAGCGGTGTGGCAGGGTCGATAGCGGTTTTTAATTCTACATTCAGATTCGTGGTTGCCTCATAAGCCCAGGTATTTACGATAGGTTTATCGGGCAGTATAAAAAAGGAATCAGCAACGATCGGTGAACTATTAATAGCGCCATCGACATAGGGTGCCTGAGATTGTTTTTTAGTTGGGAAAAAGGTTATTTTCGCTACGTCTCTCGATTGGCCCACCGCCGCGATAGTGTAATCAATACTCGCGTAGTTTCCCTTTATCAGGTTCATCTTAACCGTGACATTAAAATCCGGGCGGGAGTAGTCGACGACAATAGAATCATTATGTTTCTCGACATGCTTTATTTTAAAATCAGCGGTGTGGATGATGGTTTCATCAGGTAGTGTGAGAAAAAACAGTTCCTGCGGTGAAAGCTGATGGGCGGATTTTTCATCTTTTACCTTCGCGGAGGAATCCGCATCGTTAAATGAAAGCGCCATCGACGCGTTATTTAATGTGTATTCAGCGGCGGCGGCGCCTTGAGAAATCAGCAGGGCCAGTAACGAAACAGTGAGCGCTTTTTTCATAAGAGAGATCCTTGTTGTCGTTCTATCAGAGGTCAATAACGTTAGCCCTATCGGGCTAACGCGTTTTAATATCGTATGATGTTCAGGCTTCTGCGGTCTGTAATAGTCGGTTAGCGGAACCGCACACGTTAATTTTACTTTTCACGATTTCTTTCATCGCATCCATGCCAACACGCATGTAATAACGCGGATCGTTCCCTTGCGGGTTTTCAGCAAACCAAGTTTTCACCGCGGCGGCGAAGGCGATTTTGAGTTCTGTAGCGACATTGACCTTGCAAATTCCCAGTGTGATAGCGCGGCGGACATAGTCATCCGGTACATCGCTTGCGCCATGCAGCACCAGGGGGACATCAACCACTTCCCGAATTTCTGCCAGCCGTTGGAAATCGATTTTAGGCGTTTTTTGATACAGCCCATGAGCGGTACCGATCGCCACGGCGAGGCTGTCGATACCTGTCAATTCGACAAAGCGTTTCGCCTCTTGCGGGTCTGTGAGAAATGCGCTTTCCGCATCAACGTTAAGATCGTCTTCCATCCCGCCAAGCCGTCCCAGTTCTGCCTCAACGCTGCAATCCAGCGCGTGGCAATAATCGACGACCGATTTCACCAGCTTCACATTCTCTGCAAACGGAAAATGGCTGCCATCGATCATCGCGCTGCGGACCCCGGCATTAACCTTACGACGAATATCCGCCAGCGATTCATGATGGTCGAGATGTAGCGCAATTGGCATAGCGTAGGTGGCGGAGTAGGCCTGGCAGAGTGCGTAAATTTCCTCGAGCGCGATATGCTTAAAGGTTCCCGGCGTGCCGGCAAGGATCACCGGCGATCGCATTTCACTGCACGTTTCAAGGATCGCCTGGATCGTTTCGGCGTTGTGAATATTAAATGCAGGAACCGCATAACCTTTACTCTGTGCATCCTGCAGAAGATATTTGGTGGAAATAATGCTCATGGCGCGCTCCTTTTAAGCCTGCCAGGGATGAATAACAACACCTTGTACGACGCGATTAACGGTACCGCTGGCGGAAGGCGTATCCGGGGTGTTACCCACGGCGAGAGATTGGTTAAGCGCGAAGATCTGGGCATACATCAGGAAGCAGAAAGCCAGTTCGACATCGCTGAAACGGCGTGATGGCGGGATGATGATATGCGGGCCTGCCTCGATAACAGGATCGGTTCCTGCGGCGATGGCCACTATCCGCATGGCCTGGCGATCGCGACGCAACTCAGCGAGAAGATCCAGATCGTACTGGCGGGTATAAGGGTGGTTGGAGATAAACATCACCACCAACGTTTCGTTATTCACCAGTGATTTAGGGCCGTGACGGAAGCCGGTAGGCGAGTCATAAAACGCGGTTAGCTTACCTGCCGTGAGCTCAAGTACTTTCAGGGCGGATTCGCGCGCAGCGCCCTGTAGCCCGCCACTACCGAGGTAAACGATCCTTTTCCACGCTTCGTTGCCGAAAACCCCAGCGTTAACATCGAGCAGCGAGTTAAGAATCGTCTGGCAGCAGTCAGCGACATCGCTGAATGTATGGCTATTAATGAGGTTGGGTGCGAACACTGCAAGGCAGCTGGCCATCATGGTGGTAATACTGCTGGTCATCGCAAAGCCGCGATCGTGAGTTTCTGGCGGCATTAATAGCGGCAGAGCGTTGTCGCTATCCAGCGCAGTTTGATACAGGCTACCTGCTTCGTTGCAGGTAATGGGTAAGTGATAACACTCTGTAACAAACTGATTCGCCAATTTCACTGCGGCCACGCTCTCTGGGCTATTACCTGAACGGGCGAATGAGACCAGCAGCAGTGGATGAGCGGGATCCAGATAATCCATCGGATTGGTCACCAGATCGGTAGTTGGAACGGCGCTAAAATTTTTACCGCTATGACGGGATAACCATGGCGCAATGATGTCGCCAATAAATGCTGAAGTTCCAGCGCCGGTAAGGACGATACGGAGATCGTTTTTTCGTAGTAGCGGCGTGAGAAAGCCGTCAATCTCCGCTCGTAAACGATCGATATGCTTTAAAGATTGGATCCAACTGCCTGGTTGCTGGCGGATCTCTTCTTCGGTCCAGGTACCAGTGGTTGATGGCGCAGGGGTGTATCTTTCTGACATAACGCAATCCTTATGGTGATGATTTCCGCTTTCGGTGTGGGCTAATGCAAGACTTTCGTTTCGTTTCACTTTGACTTGCTTTTAATGTGTTAAAATTTACATGAAAGAAATCGAAAGCTCAATGATGTGATTAACAATAAAACGAAAATAGCGATGCTTTGGCGTTATTTTTTACGTAACAAATTGAAATTATATGGTTTTTATTTGGATATGCCGTGAACTAAAAAGAAAGGAAAAGAAAGGTCTGCAGGCAAGCTGCAGACCAGAGGAGATAAGTGAACTTAAAGCGAAAACGCTTCGCCGCGGATCCAAATGTTTTCCACCCGCAGCTCGTTATCAACTGCAATCATGTCGGCCATTTTTCCCGGCTGTAACGATCCTAATTGCCGATCCAGCCCTAATAGACGCGCCGGGTGTAGAGAAGCCATATGTATAGCCCGTTCAGCCGTCATCCCGGGTAATGAACTGATGGTGCGCACGGCGGAATCCAGTGACAGGGTACTCCCCGCCAGGCTACCGCTGAGGGTACGAACGATCCCATCACGCATTTCTACCCTTTCGCCACATAAGGTGTAATTACCGTCAGGCATACCCGCCGCCTGCATAGCGTCGGTTATCAGCACGATACGATCTCCAGCGCAACGGCAACATAGCTGCATTGCCGCAGGATGTACGTGATGACCGTCAGCAATGAGTTCAAGCCAGGCGCGGTTATCGGTTAATCCAGCGCCGACCATGCCAGGTTCGCGATGATGTAAACCGCTCATGCCGTTGTAACAATGCACCAGGCCATCTGCACCGGCATCGAAGGCGGAACAGGTTTGTTCCCAGGTTGCCGCACTATGCCCCAGCATCACCCGTACACCTTGCCGTTTGAGATGACGGATCGCCTGCAGTGCCCCCTCTTTTTCCGGGGCAAGGGCGACGACGCGTAGCGTCTCGCGAGAAACCGCAATCAACCGATCGAATTCGGCAAGATCCAGTTCTCTGAACCATTGTGCCGGATGAGCGCCTTTATGCGGCGGCGTGAAGTAGGGGCCTTCAAGATAGCTGCCAAGAATTTGCGCTCCCGGACCGCCTGCGTGAACGCGTCGCGCAATACGTTCCAGCGTCGCATGGATTTCCGCTAACGGCGCGGTGACGGTGGTCGGCAACCAGTTGGCGACCCCCTCACGCGCTTTATGTTTCGCAAGGAGGTCTAACGTATCCGGTGCGTCATCCATGACATCTACGCCTGCGCCGCCGTGGACATGAATATCGATATATGCGGGACACAGCAGCTCGGCGTCGCGAGTGAGAACACCCGCGGGGATCGGCTCCAGCGCCACGATAACGTCATTTTCAAACCGTAGCTGATGGTCATCAAGCCAGCCTTGCTCTGTGAGTAAGCGCCTGGCGCGCAGTATGCGGCTCATATACCTTCCTCAACAGCATGATCTTCCCGGCAGCGTCCCAGCTCATCGACCAGACAGGTTAATCCGCGATGACCGCATTCCAGTGCCTGAAGACGAAAGGCTTCGCTGGTTAATCCTTCTCGTTCCAGCACCATCTCCAGCAGTAGCTGCAGGTTAGTGCCGGTAATGACTTCTCGTCCGCGTTTTTGCATCGCCAGCGTGGAGGCGACGCGAAATGGCGTGCCGCCAAGTAAATCAGTCAGAAAAACAATATCTTCTTCGCCATCCAGCTCGTTTACCGCCTGCTCCAGCTGTGCGGTCAGCAGGGCGGTCGTGGAGGATTCAGGAAAATCTATCGCAATGAATTGCGACTGTTCGCCAAGGATCTGTTTCATTGCCTTTTCCATGCCGCTGGCAAATCCGCCATGCCCGGTCAAAATGATTCCTAACATCGAAAACCTCTTAGCGTTACAGGAAGTGACAGAATTTACCTACAATGCCCAGCGCGACGGTGATGCCGATAAGGCGGAGCGGGCTCCAGCCGCGGCGCACCAGCCAGAACATCACCAGGGTATAAACTAGCGGTAAAAAGGCGGGCATCAGCTTATCGATGACATCCGTTTGCAGTTTAACCACGGCATCGCCGGCAGTGATTTCAAGCGTTGTGCTTAAACGAACATAAGTCGCTACCAGCGCGCCAATCACCGTCATCCCGACGATAGAGGCGGCATGGCCGACTTTTTTGGTATTGGCTTTAATGAGCGGAATCGCCGCTACCCCCATTCGGTAGGCATAGTGCGCCAGACCGAAGCGCAGGCCGAGATGGACCACGTTGAACAGAACGATAAAAACAACCGCGCCGAGGATCGACCCTTGTAGCGCCAGGCTGGCGCCAATGCCGCCGCAAATCGGCAATAGCGTTAACCAGAACATAGCATCGCCGATACCGCCGAGCGGCGCGCCAACGGCGATTTTGGTGTTCTGGATACTGTTAACGTCCTGCTTCGAGCGCTCCATCGCCAGAATTATGCCGATGACAAAGGTCACGAGGAACGGATGGGTATTAAAGAAGCCCATATGTCCTTTCATTGCCCGTGCCAGATCGCGCGGATTAGTGTGGATTTTCTTTAATGCCGGCAATAGTCCGTACAGCCAGCCGGAAGCCTGCATACGTTCGTAGTTGAAGGACGCCTGTAATAGCATTGAACGCCAGGCCACCCGATTAATGTCTTTTCTTGTCAGGTCGGCCCCAATGCTTTGATCTTCATAAACGTTTTCATTAACGCCAGTGAGCAGCGTCGTTTCGCTTTCGGCCACGTTGGGCAGCGTGTGTTGATTAGATGCCATCTTCGAATTCCTCTTTAGGCGCAGCAGGTTGAGTCGGTTCGGGAGATTTGCGTAGCAGGTCGATAAGCGCCATGGCCAGCGCGGCGGCAGCAATGGCTAACACCGGGAGCTTGAGCCAGGCCGCCGCGACGAACCCGATGATGAAATAGGGGATATAGACGTTTTTCATCATGATTTTTAGCAGTACGGCAAAACCGATTGCCGGCATGATGCCGCCAGCGACGCCAAGGCCATCGATTAGGCGCTCAGGGAGCACATCTATTGCGGTTTTGGCGTGTTCTGCGCCGAAGTAGATAGGCAGAAAAGCACAGAGAAAATAAAAGGTACCTAATGCCAGCAACGCCAGGTAATTCACACGCTCAATACCGCGGGTATCGGCATTTGCCGCCATGCGATCGCAGCGCGACATAACCCCTGACATCACTGAGAAAAGGAACGTTATCCCCATCTGAACCGCGACGGCGAAGGGGACCGCAACGCCGACGGCGACGTCGGGTTTAACGCCGGTGGTAATAGCGAAGGTGGTGCCGACAATGGTCCCGATAATGACGTTCGGCGGTTGCGCGCCAGCCAGTGGCGCCAGACCCATCCACACCAGCTCCAGCGTGCCGCCGGTTAATATACCGGTATGAAGATCGCCGAGGATCAGGCCCACTAAGGGGCCAAGGACCACCGGACGATGCATATGGGTTAAACCGTTGAACATATCCAGACCGGCGATAAAGGCAAGGATACCCAATGCAATGGCTTGAAAAAGCGAAATTTCCATGGCGAGCCCCTTAGAGCAGTTTATAAAGATCCATTGCCGGTTCTGTCGGAACTCCTTGAATGAAGCACTCAACGCCGGCGGATTTCAGACCGTTAAAGGCGGCAATATCATTGCCGTCGACAGAGACGGTTTTGGCAATTTGTCGTTTCCCGTCGGCGTAGTGCATATTGCCGACGTTGATGCGCGATACCGGCACCCCGCCGGAAACCAGCGTCAGAAAATCGGCGGGCGATTTACATACCAGCAATATTTTTTGCCGATCGGCGGCGCGATGAATGTTGTCGATGACTTTTTGCAACGACCAGAAGCGCACGGCAATCCCCTCTGCCAGCACCATCTCCATCAGGTTCTGTTGTACGGGGTCTTCAGCAACCTCGTCATTGGCAACAAGGACCAGATTCGCCCCCGCGAAACCGACCCACTGCACACCAACCTGGCCGTGGATTAAACGTTCATCAATGCGACTTAACACAATATTTGGCATCGCCGTTTCCTCTTCGTTGTTATCCGTTATGAGATGTCATGCCCTGACAGGCGTCATGGTATTGCTGCAAGATGTCCTGGACGTGGCTAATGATGAGTTCATGCGGCGTAGCGCTGAGCGCCCCCTCGCGAACTTTTACGTACTGTAAAGGCAGATACTGGCTAATGAGCGGAAGTGGAATGGCTTCATCGGCCAGATTGCGCACCAGATGCGCTAAAGCGGTGTCTATCTGGCTGTCCGGCCAGTAGTAGCGAACGCGATCGGAATAGCTGTAGCCGCGTGCTAACCGCCGTGCGTGGCCATCGCCGTGGTAGTGGCTTTGCCAGTATTCCGGACGATCGAGCATGACGTTTTCCAGTACCATGCGTAATCCCGAACAGGATTTTGCCGGTACGATTTCTTCTTCAATCGCTGCTAAAGCGAAAAGCGCTTCACGCAGCGCGAAAGTCAACGCCGGGCCGACTTTCAAAATCGCGAAATGATCGACTACCAGTTGGCGTAGCGCATGCGGGGTCTGATAATCCGTGGAATGCGCTTCAAAGAGCAATGTGGCATAGTCTTCTACCATAGCGCTGAGGGATTTTGCTTTTTCAGATTCGTAATCAATGACTTGTGCATGATCGAATTCCACGCCAGGCTGTACCACGAGCGCGATAATTCGCGGCCAAATACCCTCAAGCCCCACACTGGTAAAGGCGACCCTGTGTGCATCGAGAGTGGCGCGAGCCGCATCCGGGGTGGTGACTTGTAGGGTGTTGAGGGTTTCGTGAGCGCCACCGGGCACGGGAACCTCAGTGCCGATAACGTAAACGAGATCCGATTTGCCTTTCAGGGCAATACAGGTTTCTTCTGCGATTTTTGCCAGCCTTGCGGCGCGTTCAGCGACAAGGTAATCAGTTAAGGGAATGGGATCGTCTTTGCATGACATACTGCAATCGAGGTGGATTTTTTTAAACCCGGCGGCGACATAGCTTTTAATCAGATCGTCGGCGTGGGCCATGGCTTGTGCGACCGGAAGATGTTGCCAGCGGTTTGGCCCCAGATGATCGCCGCCGAGGATGAGCCCGTCGCGGGGGAACCCCAGTGTATCGGCAAGATGATAGATAAAGCCGCAGAAATCAGCGGGGGTCATACCGGTATAACCGCCAAACTGATCAACCTGATTGGAGGTCGCTTCAACGAGCAGGGGCGTATGGTTTGCCTGGGCAAAACGAATGGCGGACTCCAGTACCAGTGGATGCGCGGAGCACACCGCGTAAATACCATTCGCTTCACCCTGTTTGTGTCGCACCACCAATTGTGTAAGATGTTTCACTTTCCTCTCCAGGTCAGAAATCAACGATTCGATCTTTCGTTTTGTTTCGCTTTATAGTGCTTCAGCGTGCTTTAAAAATAAAACGAAAGATAATAGTTTTCCGATCTGTTTCACAAAAGAAACATAATGAAAGCTTTCAGCACGGTGTGGTTCCTTTTTTGCCGTGCCAATAGCGCTTGCATTCTGCTAAAAGAAAGGCGTTAATAGTCAAAACGAAATGAAACGAAAGATACAGCCAAGGATATTGTTATGAACAGCAGCGAGTCATCTGCCGAAAAGCGCATTGCGGGAACAAGTGAAAGGCGTGAGCAGATCATCCAGCGGTTGCGACAGCAGGGAAGCGTCCAGGTTAATGACCTGGCGGAGGCGTATGGTGTATCGACGGTCACGATACGCAACGATCTGGCGTTTCTGGAAAAACAGGGCATTGCGGTGCGAGCATACGGCGGCGCGCTGATTTGCGATAGTCATACTCCAGGCGTTGAACCTTCAGTTGAAGATAAAAGCGCGCTTAATACGGCCATCAAACGCCAAATTGCCAGCGCCGCCGCTGAGCTGATAAAACCGGGACACCGAATTATTCTCGACTCAGGCACTACCACCTGTGAAATCGCGCGCCAGCTCCGACAGCATAGCGATGTTATCGCGATGACTAATGGAATGAATGTCGCCAACGCGTTGTTAGAAGCTGAAGGCGTAGAATTACTGATGACGGGGGGGCACCTGCGTCGCCAGTCGCAGTCATTCTATGGCGATCAGGCTGAGCAGTCCTTGCAGAACTACCACTTTGATATGCTTTTCCTCGGGGTGGATGCGATAGATCTGGAACGTGGGATCAGCACTCATAATGAGGATGAAGCCCGCCTGAACCGTAAAATGTGCGAAGTCGCGGAGTGTATCGTCGTTGTGACTGATTCCAGTAAATTCAATCGTTCCAGTTTACATAAAATCATCGATACGCAGCGCATTGATATCATTATTGTCGATGACGGGATTCCGCAAGAAAGTCTGGAGGGGTTACGTAAGGGCGGGATTGACGTTATTCTCGTCAAATCATAATTCGGTGTAAGTTGCCAGCCGGGGTATGCTCTATAACCCGACTGGCGATAGACGCTGACTTTTAGGGTCACGTCACCGGCGCCGGGTTAAACACCGCCAGCTGGTTATGCAGACCCCATTGATCGGAGAAGGTTTTCTTACGTCCGCTGGCGACGTCGAGAATGAACTCGAACAGTTTCTGCCCAACCTCCTCAATCGTCTCTTCGCCGGTCGCGATAGTACCGGCATTGATATCCATTAAGTCGTACCAGCGGTTGGCAAGCTCGGTACGGGTCGCCATTTTAATCACCGGTACCGCCATCAGCCCGTAAGGGGTGCCGCGCCCGGTGGTGAACACCTGAACGGTAATGCCGGAAGCCACCTGTTGAGTACCGCAGACAAAATCGCTGGCCGGTGTCGCCGCATAGATAAGCCCGCGTTTCGTCGGGCGCTGACCCGGCGAAAGGACTTCGACGATGGCGCTTTTACCTGATTTGGCAATTGAACCCAGCGCTTTTTCCACTACGTTGGCCAGACCGCCTTTCTTATTACCCGGTGACGGGTTGGCGCTGCGGTCGGTTTTCCCCAGCTCCAGATAGTTATCGTACCAGGCCATCTCTTCCAGCAGGCGCTTGCCAACTTCTTCGTTGATGGCGCGCGGGGTTAACAGATGGATAGCATCGCGCACCTCGGTCACTTCCGAGAACATTACCGTCGCGCCGCAGCGCACCAGCAGATCTGAGGCATAGCCCACCGCCGGGTTGGCGGTCACGCCGGAGAAGGCGTCGCTGCCGCCGCACTGCATACCGACCACTAAGTCCGAAGCCGGGCAGGTCTCACGCTGACGAGCATTGAGTTTGGCCAGGTGGCGCTCGGCAACCTGCAGAATATCATCGACCATCGATTTAAAGCCGACATGCTGTTCGTCCTGCAAACGCACTACGCTTGCGCTATCGACGGCGATCGGCTGCACGTCTTCGGTTCCCTGCAGCAGACGTTCCGGCTGCAGCTTTTCACAGCCCAGACCAATCACCATCACCTCACCGCCAAAGTTGGGGTTCAGCGCGATATTGTGGATGGTGCGAATCGGTACGATCGCCGCCGGGGCGTTAATCGCCACGCCGCAGCCGTACAGATGGTTTAGGCCGACCACGCCGTCGACGTTGGGGTATTTTGGGAGCAGATCGCGTTCGATGATCTTGACCACATAATCCACCACACCGGCGACGCAGTGCACGCTGGTGCTGATCCCCAGCAAATTCTTAGTTCCCACGCTGCCATCGGCATTGCGATAGCCTTCAAAAGTGTATCCTTCCAGTGGCGGCAGCGGTTCCGGGACTTTGGTCGCCAGCGGTAAGGTGTTGAGCGGCGGCGCGGTCGGCAGCTCAACCAACGACTCATCAATCCAGCTTCCCTTTGGTATATCGCGAACGGCGAAGCCAATCACTTCGCCGTAGCGGATGATTTCACCATGGGCAGGAATATCGACAAGGGCGACTTTATGACCTTGCGGGATATGTTCAACGAGGGTCAGGCCATCCGGAAAACGCGTTCCGGCGGGTAAACCGCGATCGTTAACAATAATCGCCACATTATCGGTAGGGTGCACTTTTATATAAAACGCCGTCGGCGACTGTTGTCGAATCTCAATCTCAGCCATTGTCCAGTGTTCTCCAGAACGGTGCTAATAATAAAAATAAAACGTTAATTCAGCTTGTGCCTATCAGAATGATGAAATACAGAATGTCAGGAGTTATAGCAGCAAAATGTGATCTTGGTCACTGCTTGCGGTGACGGTTGCCAGCATTGAACGGCAATCCTAAGAACTGTGGATTAGCGCCCATAACCTATGGCATTTGCATAACGAAAATGATTATTAAAGCGCTTATATTGTGATTATGCATAGTGCCTGGTCACGGTGGGATGATTATACTGAGTCATGTTTTTGAGGAATCTGATATGTGAATAGATGGCTTCAATATCGTCAATAAAATAAATAGCCCGCTGAAAATAATAAAAGGTGTTCTGTGTCAGAAGAATATCTAAATGATTCTGCATTGGACCAGAGAAAAAGGAATGCCAGCCCGCTATTTAACTCTGCTAATTATATTGGTGGTTGGCGAGATGAAACGTATAGAACAGTAGAAGTAAGCAATGATTAACCCAAGGTAAAAATCATGGATAACGCAATTTTCCCGAATAAATTTAAGGCCGCGCTGGCGGCCCACCAGGTACAAATCGGCTGCTGGTGCGCTCTGGCGAATCCGATTAGCACCGAGGTATTAGGGCTTGCTGGTTTCGACTGGCTGGTGCTTGACGCGGAGCATGCGCCGAATGATGTGACCACACTTATCCCGCAACTGATGGCGTTGAAGGGCAGCCACAGCGCGCCGGTGGTCCGCGTGCCGACCAATGAACCGATTATCATCAAGCGCATGCTGGACATCGGTTTCTACAACTTCCTCGTGCCGTTTGTCGAAACCGCTGAACAGGCGGCGCAGGCGGTAGCATCGACCCGCTATCCGCCGGAAGGCATCCGCGGGGTCTCCGTTTCTCATCGCGGCAATATGTTCGGCACCGTAGCGGACTACTTCACTCAGTCGAATAACAACATCGCCATTCTGGTGCAAATTGAGAGCCAGACCGGGGTGGACAATGTCGACGCGATCGCCGCGACCGAGGGCGTTGATGGCCTTTTCGTGGGGCCAAGCGACCTGGCCGCAGCATTAGGCCATCTGGGCAATGCCGCACATCCTGACGTCCAGCGCGCCATCCAGCATATCTTCGCCAGCGCGAAGAAACACGGTAAGCCGAGCGGCATTCTTGCACCGGTGGAAGCCGATGCGCGCCGCTATCTGGAGTGGGGCGCGACCTTCGTCGCCGTCGGTAGCGATTTAGGTGTCTTCCGTTCAGCAACCCAGAAACTTGCTGATTCTTTTAAAAAATAATCACCAGGATGAAGAGAGAGAACATTATGACAATCAAAGTGGGTTTTATTGGTCTTGGCATCATGGGCAAGCCGATGAGCAAAAATTTGCTGAAAGCGGGTTATTCGCTGGTGGTATCCGACCGTAACCCTGAAGCCATTGCTGACGTGATTGCCGCGGGCGCAGAGACTGCGAGCACGGCGAAGGCCATTGCTGAGCAGTGCGATGTAATTATCACCATGCTGCCAAACTCTCCGCACGTGAAAGACGTTGCGTTGGGTGAAAACGGCATTATCGAAGGCGCGAAACCGGGCACCGTGGTGATTGATATGAGCTCCATTGCGCCGCTGGCGAGTCGCGAAATCAGCGAAGCGCTGAAGGCCAAAGGCATCGATATGCTGGATGCGCCGGTGAGCGGCGGCGAACCCAAAGCGATCGACGGCACCCTGTCGGTGATGGTTGGCGGCGACAAGGCGATTTTCGATAAATACTACGACCTGATGAAAGCGATGGCGGGATCCGTGGTGCATACCGGCGAGATTGGTGCAGGCAACGTCACCAAGTTGGCCAACCAGGTAATTGTGGCCCTGAACATCGCGGCAATGTCGGAGGCGTTAACTCTGGCCACCAAAGCCGGCGTTAACCCGGAACTGGTTTATCAAGCGATCCGCGGCGGCCTGGCAGGTAGCACCGTGCTCGATGCTAAAGCGCCGATGGTGATGGATCGCAACTTCAAGCCGGGCTTCCGTATCGATCTGCATATTAAAGATCTGGCCAATGCGCTGGATACGTCTCACGGCGTCGGCGCCCAGCTACCGCTAACGGCGGCGGTGATGGAGATGATGCAGGCGCTGCGCGCGGATGGCCTGGGCACCGCTGACCATAGCGCTCTGGCGTGTTACTACGAAAAACTGGCGAAAGTGGAAGTGACTCGCTAACAAGAAGGGCGTGTTCCCGCGCCCTGTCATTCTTGCCTTGCGCGGTACAGTCAGGCGACATAACTATGAAAATCGTAATTGCCCCAGACTCTTATAAAGAAAGCCTTTCTGCCAGCGAGGTAGCTCAGGCGATAGAAAAAGGATTTCGGGAAATTTTCCCCGATGCGCAATATGTTTCTGTTCCGCTTGCCGATGGCGGCGAGGGAACGGTTGAGGCCATGATTGCCGCCACGCAGGGTACGGCGCATACGGCGCTGGTCACCGGGCCGCTGGGGGAAAAAGTGAATGCCCGCTGGGGCATGTCCGGGGACGGCAAAACCGCATTTATTGAGATGGCCGCGGCCAGCGGGCTGGCGCTCGTGCCGCCTGAGAAACGTAATCCTCTGATCACCACTTCTCGCGGTACCGGCGAGCTGATTTTACAGGCGCTGGAGCACGGCGCGACCAGCATCATTATCGGCATCGGCGGTAGCGCGACCAATGACGGCGGCGCCGGGATGATGCAGGCGCTGGGCGCAAAGCTCTGTGATGCCAACGGCAGCGACATCGGTAATGGCGGTGGTTCCCTTAACTGCCTGAATTCAATTGATGTTTCGTCCATGGACCCACGTCTTAAACACTGTGCTATTCGCGTGGCTTGCGACGTGACAAATCCGTTGATTGGCGAACAGGGGGCATCGCGCATTTTTGGCCCACAAAAAGGGGCGACCGAAGCGCTCATTGTCGAGCTTGATAATAATCTTGCCCACTACGCCTCGGTTATCAAAAAATCGCTGCGCGTGGAGGTGAAAGATGTCCCCGGCGCCGGAGCGGCGGGGGGAATGGGGGCCGCGCTAATGGCTTTTCTGGGGGCTGAACTGCGCAGCGGGATTGAGATTGTGACGATGGCGCTTAATCTGGAAGAACATATTCACGACTGCACGCTGGTGGTAACCGGCGAAGGGCGACTCGATAGCCAGAGCATCAACGGCAAAGTACCGGTTGGCGTAGCCAATGTGGCGAAGAAATACCATAAACCGGTGATTGCTATTGCCGGCAGTCTGACCCGCGATGTCGGCGTGGTACATCAATATGGCATCGATGCGGTGTTCAGCGTACTGACCAGCATCGGCTCGCTGGAAGAGGCATTCCGCGGCGCATTCGACAATATTTATCGCGCTTCGCGAAATATTGCCGCGACGCTGGCGATCGGAATGCGTTGTGCGGGGTGACAAAGGCGCGCGAACCCTCTATACTTCGCGCCGAAGCTGACCAGACAGTCGCCGCTTCGTCGTCGTCCTCTTAGGGGGAGACGGGCGGAGGGGAGGAAAGTCCGGGCTCCATAGGGCAAGGTGCCAGGTAACGCCTGGGGGGTGTCACAGCCCACGACCAGTGCAACAGAGAGCAAACCGCCGATGGCCCGCGCAAGCGGGATCAGGTAAGGGTGAAAGGGTGCGGTAAGAGCGCACCGCGCGGCTGGTAACAGTCCGCGGCACGGTAAACTCCACCCGGAGCAAGGCCAAATAGGGGTTCATAAGGTACGGCCCGTACTGAACCCGGGTAGGCTGCTTGAGCCAGTGAGCGATTGCTGGCCTAGATGAATGACTGTCCACGACAGAACCCGGCTTATCGGTCAGTTTCACCTCTTCAATGTAAAAACCCCGCTCCGGCGGGGTTTTTGCTATCCGGAGGTTGGAACAAAGATGAATGACTGTCCACTTTTAAACAGCTTTCTGGCTGCATTGCAGGCCGCGCTCGTTGATACTGTCACGCTTTGAAAATGTATCTTCTATCCATTAATCTCAATCCCTCATTTGCAGCGGTCATCATTCAGCTTAATGGATAGCAGGTTTTACGTGTTATCCAGACAGGGGCGGTGGACGTGAAAAATGTAGTGTTATTCCCTCAACTCAAAACGGCAATAGCATGGCTGGTTGGTCATGGCGAGACGATTATGCAGTTTGCCTGGAATATCGTGGCGGCGCTGATTATTCTTTTTATCGGGAGAATGCTTGCAAAAGTCCTCGCCAAAACCTTCGAGAAAATTCTGCTGCGACGCAACGTAGATGCGACAATCGTCCACTTCTTCGCCGCGCTGGTGCGCTATATCACCATGGCTTTTGCGATTATCGCCGCGTTAGGTCGAGTAGGGATTGAAACTTCTTCCATCATCGCGGTTATTGGCGCGGCGGGTCTGGCCATTGGCCTGGCGCTGCAGGGCTCGCTGTCAAATTTTGCCGCTGGCGTACTGCTGGTGACTCTGCGTCCATTCAGGGCGGGTAATTTCGTGCAGGTTGGTTCGGTATCAGGGATGGTGCAATCGGTACATGTTTTTTCTACGACGCTGCTTACTGTAGATAATAAAGAAGTCATTATCCCGAACGGTAAAATTATTGCCGATAGCATCGTTAACTACTCCCGCCATCCCTATCGCCGCATCGATCTTACGCTCGGCGTAGCGTGTCATAGCCAAATATCGCACGTTAAACAGGTTATCCAGACGCTCATCGATGATGAAAAGCGCATCGATCATTCTCGCGGTACCACCGTTCGCCTGATTGAGCTGGCGCCCGGTTCGCTTAACTTTACCATTCGCGTATGGGTGAAAAATGCTGAGTATTGGGATACCTATTTCGATTTTCTGGAGAATATCAAAAATACGCTTGATGAAAATAATATCTTGCTGGCCGCGCCACGCATGGATATTAATTTAACATCAGCGGATTTAGCACGTGTTCAATAAGAAAGAAGAATTTTATATTTTATACAATTCATTTGGTGAATATATTATCTGAATATTTACACTGGTGAACATGATTTTTTACACATCGTCATTATTGTTCAGGGAATAATAGGTCGTCTTATCACTACGTACTTATTCAGGATAACAAGATGAACAAACTTTCTCGGATGGTATTAATGATGGCTGTAGCCGCAGGGTTCTCCATGGCGGCACAGGCCGCTGAGGTTACCGCCGCGCCGGCGCCGGCTCAGGATCCTATCGTTCAGCATTTAAAATTGAGCCAGGATCAGGTCGCAAAAATTAAGAGCCTGCATCAGGAAATGGAAAAGAACGTCCAGCAGATTTCACAGAAAGATATTAAAGATGGCGTGTTATTTGACGTGATCGATTCTGGTAAGTGGAATGAAAAAGCGGTTAAAGATCAGCTGGCGGCCTTTAGCAAGGTTGAGCAACAGGTGCGCTATTATCGCGTGAAGTACTATTTCGGCGTAAATCAGGTACTGACACCGGAACAACGTACTCAGGTGAAAAAAGATCTCTCTCAGGCATTGAGCGAGTAATAAAGTCGGCCCCGCTATGGGGCCGATTTCTTCAGGCGGCGTTATCTTCATCCTGCAACCGCGTTTGCGCATCTTCCACGATGACTTCCAGTTCACTCAGCATCTCTTCATAGCCAAAGCCGATTGGGCTCATGGTTTCCACAGCGACTGGCTGGTCTAACGATTTTGCCTTTTTGCTTTTTTTCTTGCTCACTCACAAACTCCCGGGCTTCCTTGTTACACCGGTAAATCTATCAGCAAAGCGCGCAGCGGCGTATCGGCGACGAGGGTAATGTTAGCTTCGTCACGAATAAACGCGCCATCGCCGCAGGTTAATGCCTGTTTCTCTTCCTTTTTTGCCACGGCATGTACCGTCCCGTGAATCGACTGCAGATAGGCGCGCGGGCCGTGCAGTTGAACGTTGATCTCTTCGCCCTTCGCCAGCTGCAGATGATGAATCCACACCTGCTGACGCAGCTGTAAACTGTCGCCGCTGCCGTCCGGTGAGGCTAATAGCTGAATCGGCGAATCGCCAACCGTCATTTTCTGTACCAGCGGGTTTTCGCGCTCCGGACAGGCGTCGAGCCACAGCTGCATGCGCGTCAACGACTGCTCTTTACTGAGATTATGCTCGCTGTAACTGACCCCCGGTTGGGTTGAGAGCAGCAGGGCTTCGCCAGCTTTTGCCTGTATGTGGTTGCCGTCGCTATCGCGGTATTCCGCTTCACCTTCCAGAATCAGATTCAGGATATCGACCTTTGGGTAGGTGCGCGGCTGAAATGACGCGCCCGGCGCCAGCACTTCTTGATTGAGTACGCGCAATGAGGCGTAACCCAGCAATTTAGGGTCGAAGTAGTGGCCAAAGGAAAAGGTGTAGCGGGCCTGCAGCCAGCCGAAGTCTGCTTGACCGCATTGTTTGGCTGTTCGGGTTGTAATCATTTTCTTGACCTCTCTTTACACTAAATCAATGGTAAAGGTATGGACGCTGTATTGTTAGCCAGATATTCTGCCCGGTATGTTCAAAATTCCTGAATGAGAGCGAAATGGCGAAAGAGAGAGCATTAACGCTGGAAGCGTTACGCGTAATGGATGCAATAGACCGACGCGGGAGCTTTGCCGCTGCGGCTGACGAGCTGGGGCGCGTGCCTTCAGCCCTAAGCTACACCATGCAAAAACTGGAAGAAGAACTGGATGTGGTGTTGTTTGACCGTTCCGGCCATCGCACAAAATTTACGAACGTTGGCCGCATGCTGCTGGAACGCGGCCGCGTGCTGCTGGAAGCGGCGGACAAGCTGACCACCGATGCCGAAGCGCTGTCGCGCGGCTGGGAAACTCACCTGACCATCGTGACCGAAGCGTTGGTTCCTACCACCGATCTGTTTCCGCTGATTGAGAAACTGGCGACTAAATCCAATACCCAGCTGTCGATTATTACCGAAGTGCTGGCCGGTGCCTGGGAACGGCTGGAGCAGGGACGTGCTGATATTGTCGTCGCGCCGGATATGCATTTTCGTTCATCGTCAGAAATTAACTCGCGTAAGCTCTATTCGGTGTTAAGCGTTTACGTTGCCGCGCCGGATCACCCGATTCATCAGGAGCCAGAACCGCTTTCTGAGGTGACGCGGGTGAAATATCGCGGCGTCGCGGTGGCGGATACCGCGCGCGAGCGTCCGGTTCTGACGGTGCAGCTGCTGGATAAGCAGCCGCGTTTAACCGTCAGCACTATTGAAGATAAACGCCAGGCGCTGCTGGCGGGGCTTGGCGTGGCAACCATGCCGTATCCGTTGGTTGAGAAGGATATTGCCGAAGGGCGCCTGCGGGTTGTGAGTCCTGAATATACCAACGAAATCGATATCATTATGGCCTGGCGCCGCGACAGCATGGGCGAAGCCAAATCCTGGTGTCTGCGGGAGATCCCGAAACTGTTTACCGGCAGATAACGGGAAGATGCGCTCCTCCGCCGCGAGGAGCGCGTAAATCAGTAGGAGTAGGGTTTTGGATTTGGCCCAAAGCGATTGTTGCCGGGCGTGCCGTTCTGACAATTGAAAATCAAAATCACCAGCCAGCCGATGACCGGGATCAGCAGCAGCAGTAGCCACCACGCCGAGCGGTCGGTGTCATGCAGGCGACGAAACTGCACCGCCCACCAGGGTAAAAAAACCAGCACGCCGTAAATGGTCGTCAGGATGCCTTCACCCCCAGCACGTTGCCAGCCGAGCATCTTATCAATGATGCTTAGCACTGCGGTGAGAATGATGTTGACCAGAATAAACATCCAGTACTCTTTGCGCCGGGCACGGCCGCCAAAGCCAATATAGTTTCGTAATACTTTTAGATACCAGTCCATTTTCTCACGCCTTAGTTAACCATTAATCACTTGTTTTTAAAGCGATCAAAATAATCATAGGCGTGAATATCAAACTGGTAAATATCCGTTATCTGAATAAAAGGCGCCCTTCGGCGCCTTATCGATCAGCGGGAAAAACGATCCCGTCCGTGTGGTTCGTTGAGATCCTGCTGCGGGCCCACGGAGATGATCCCCGTCGGGTTGATGGTTTTGTGGCTGCGATAATAGTGATTGCGGATATGCGGGAAATTCACCGTTTCCGCAATCCCCGGCATCTGGTAGATATCGCGCAGGAAACCGTACAGGTTGAGATAGTCGCTGATACGGCGCTTATCGCATTTAAAATGGGTAACATACACCGGGTCGAAACGGACCAGCGTTGTCCACAGGCGGATATCCGCTTCCGTTAACTGGTTCCCGGTCAGGTAGCGGTGCTGACCGAGGATCTGCTCAAGGCGTTCGAGCGAGGTAAACAGCGCGTCAACGGCTTCGTCGTAGGCCTGCTGGCTGGTGGCGAAACCGGCTTTATATACCCCGTTGTTAACGTTGTCGTAGATCCAGCTATTGAGATCGTCGATCTTTTCTCGCAACGCCGGCGGATAATAGTCGCCCGCGCGCGCCCCCAAGCCATCAAACGCGGTATTGAACATGCGGATAATTTCAGCCGACTCATTGCTGACGATGGTCTGTTGTTTTTTATCCCACAGCACCGGAACGGTCACCCGGCCGGTGTAATGCGGATCGGCCTGCAGATAAAGCTGATAGAGGAACTGATGATGATAGAGCTGGTCGCCGGTCGCATCCGGGAAATCGTCGGCGAAGGTCCAGCCGTTTTCCAGCATCAGGGGATTCACCACTGAGACGGATATAAAGGGCTCTAATCCTTTCAACTTGCGCAGAATCAGGGTGCGATGGGCCCACGGACAGGCCAGTGAAACGTACAGATGATAGCGGTCTTTCTCTGCGGCGAAGCCACCTTCGCCCGCAGGGCCTGGCGCGCCATCGGCGGTGAGCCAGTTGCGGAAGGCTGAAACGGAACGCTTGAACCGTCCTCCGGTGGATTTGGTGTCATACCAGGTATCTTGCCAGACGCCCTCGACTAATTGTCCCATTACTTCCTCCTTCAGATAGCAAAAGCGAGGAGATAGCCCCTCGCTTTTTTAGATTTTTACTCAGTATAGTGCGCTTACCACTTTTTATTCAGCACGCGGTCGATGCTGAATGCGCCCGGACCCGTCACGGCCAGCAGCAGATAACCACCAGCGATGGTCAGGTTTTTCATGAACATCAGCGAGTTCACGCCTTCAGCAAAGTTGCTGTGGAACAGGAACGCGGTCAGCAGGGTAAAACCTGCAGTGAACAGCGCAGTAGTGCGAGTCAGGAAACCGAACAGAATCGCCAGACCGCCGCCAAACTCAAGCAGAATAGTCAGCGGCAGCAGCGCTCCCGGAACACCCATTGCTTCCATATACTGCTGCGTACCTGCATACCCGGTGATTTTTCCCCAACCAGCGGTAATGAACAGAATCGGCATCAGAATACGCGCTACCAGTACACCAACATCTTCTAATTTTTTCATTTCTTACTCCAGAAAACCCAAAGGGCGGCGATTTCGTTTTTTAGAGCAATCCTGCGTGGTTACGCGGGCTTGCTGTCGATGGAGAGGATATTAGCGAGCTTGAGAGGGGATTGTTAGCAAGGAAAACTGTAGTTCTTTTTCAAAGTTTCTGAGCAATTGGTGCGATCGGTGAAAATATTTTCCGAGGCGCCTCGCAGCGTGCGTGGCTATCGGTTGTGGTGGCGGGGATAAAAGAGGATATCTGTCGCCAACTTATTTTTGCATAGACAGGATGTCATGAAACAATTCAGCTCTACGCCTCACGATGCGTTGTTTAAAACATTTCTCACTCATCCGGAAACGGCGCGAGATTTTCTCCAGATCCATCTACCGGAATCGTTACGTATGCAATGCGATCTCAGTACCCTGCAGTTAGAGTCCGGCAGCTTTATTGAGGACGATATGCGTGCGTTGTACTCGGATGTGTTGTGGTCAATTAAAACGCAAAGCGGAAGCGGATATGTGTACGCGCTGATTGAACACCAAAGCACGCCAGACAAACATATGACCTTTAGACTAATGCGCTATGCATTTGCCATAATGTCTCGTCATCTGGATGCCGGTAATGAACATCTGCCATTGGTTATTCCGATGTTGTTTTATCATGGGCGGATTACACCTTATCCCTTTTCGATGTGCTGGCTGGATAGTTTTGCGCAACCCGCGTTAGCACGGGAGATATATGGGGATAATTTTCCATTGATCGATGTGACATCCTTCACGGACGATGAAATCCAACAGCATCGGCGTATAGCAATTTTGGAGTTCCTGCAGAAAAATATTCGCCAGCGCGATCTGAATGACCTGGTAGATCAACTTGTAGCCTTGCTGCTGCCGGGTTATACCACCGAGCATCAATTTAACGTGTTGATGAACTACATTGCCCGTTCCGGCCATTTGACCAGCCCTGGCAGATTTTTTCGTCAACTGGCGCAGGGAATGCCTGAACATAAGGAGCAACTGATGACATTAGCTGAATGGTTTGAAGAGCGTGGGCGCACAAAGGGAAGAAAACAGGGTCGTGAAGAGGGGCGTGAAGAAGGTAGAGAAGAAGGCGAACGTCAGGCGACGCGTAAAATAGCTCTTGCGATGCTTCGTAACGGCGTTGATAGCGCGCTGGTCAGTAAAACCACCGGTTTAAGCGAACAAGAGCTCAGCGCGCTGGCGCACTGAGCGAGCAATTAACGCGATGCGGACTGACGCAGAATCCCTTTGACCATCCGCCAGGTGCTCCAGATGCCGAGGCCGCGTTTGCCCCAGCGGATTAAAAAGCGCGGATGGCGCACTGACCAGATAGCCATTACCCCGCTGCCGACCATCGCCCATGAACGCAGGTGTTTCAGCGTTTGCCAGCCGCGATCGATAGGCGAGGTGGCTTCCAGCCAGTGACGATGGCTGGCGGCCAAATCCAGCCGCTGTTGCTGGATTTGGCGCAGCAGCAGCGCTTTTCGCTGGTCGCGTTCCTGTTGGCCGCTCATCGACGTTCGTCCTCAAGCAGCGCGCGATCGTTCGCCAGCTCGTCGCGGGTATGACGTAAAAACGTGGAGCGGCGAGCTTTCCTGAGGGTCCAAATTCCCCCTATCAATGAGGCGAGCAACAGGACGCTGGTGGTCGCGATCATCACATGCAGGCGGTACTGCGGATCGACGGCCCAGATGATCAGCACCAGCAGGCTCATCAGCCCAAAAGCGGCGAATAGCAGCGTTAGCCCGAGCATCAGCAACAGCTGGAAGAGGTTCGCTTTCTCCTCTTCCAGCTCCACGACGACCAGGCGCAAACGCGTTTCCACCATTTCGACCAGCAGCGTAATGATCCGCTTGCCGACGCCGAATACGCTCTGTCCCGGGCCCTGCGTGTGTTGAGAGTTTGCCATAATTAACGGCGCGACAGCAGTACGCCGACCACCAGCCCGACAGCTGCGCCAATACCCACGCCGGTCCACGGATTCTCGCGAACGTACTCATCGGCGCGAGCAGCGGTTTCACGCGTCTGCTTAACGATGGCATCGCTGGTGTCGCTGAGACGCACACGGCTGTCTTTCAGCACGCTTTCCGCTTTGCTACGCAGTTTGCCGAGTTCTTCTTTTGATTTATCGGTTGAGGAGTTCAGAACTTCTTCCAGCGTATCAGCCAGATTTTTCAGCTCAGCGCGTAGATCTTCTGCAACGTTATCTTTAGCCATCTTGTTCTCCTGTAGCGTTTACCAATTAATAATCGCGTGACTCAAGCGCTTTCAGTTCCTGCTGCGCTTCATCCAGTTTGCGTTCCCGTTTGCTAATTTTGTCTGCATCGCCTTTCTGCTTCGCCTCGCTCAGATCGCGCTGACGTTCGGCAACTTCGGCCTTCTGTTTAGCGATTTTCTGCTGATGTTCAGCCCTGACCTTACTGTCGCTGCAGTTAGCACGAACTTCCTGCAGCGCTCTGTTCAGGCCGTCAATGCGATGCTGATTATGGTGTTTTTCGGCATAGCTGATCTCCCGTTGGATACTCTGTTCTTTTTCCTGACAAGGAGAGGCTGCGAAGGCGCTGGCGCTAAGTGAGGTCAGTGCCAGTAATAGTGCGATGCGGTATTTCATGGATTCTACCTTCCATTGTGTGAGGGGATATCGGTGATATACCCAATCCAGTCAACAATACGAGCCAGGCGGTTCCCGCAGTCTTAATAATAGACACGAAAGCGGGACATCACCAAACCGTACGAAAAGATTCGGAATTTTTGACGCGTTATCCAAAACGGCGCGGAGCATCGCGCAGGCGGGATAACCAGGCGGTGGCAGAATTTTCTTCATCCACCAGAGCAATAATATAACCGTGAGGCAGAGCCCGGCCCAATACTTCTTTTGCCGCGGCGCCCTGGGCGTTGGAATCGAATTTGATCAGCAGGCCGTCTTTTTGCGGGGTGATGCTCTTAAAACGGATGCCGTTGGCGTCAAGATGATGCCAGACGGAAAAACCGTCCGGCATAGCGACGCCCTGGCTGACGGGACGGATGGCCAGAGTGGACTCATGCTGACTGACGGTCAGCCACAGCCAGACGCTGGCGCAAAGCAGCAGTGAGCCGCCCAGCATCCACCGCAGCTGGCGCCAGGAAGGACGTTTGATGACCATGCTCAGCTCCGACTGCTGTGTTTTTTCTTCCACAGTACAACCAGGGAGCCGATCAGACCGAAGACCAGCAGCGCAACCGGCAGCAGCATCAGGCACGACATCAGCTGATCTTCATACTTCAGGAATACCGGTGTTTTACCCAGCAGATAGCCGAGAGAGGTAAGAATCAACACCCACAGCAGGCCGCTCATCCAGTTAAAGAACTGGAAACGCGCGTTATTCAGACCGGAGATACCGGCAATCGTTGGCAGTAGGGTACGTACGAAGGCGATAAAGCGGCCAATTAGCAGCGCCGATAATCCGTGCTTGTGGAACAGGTGATGGGCTCGCTGGTGATAATGCGACGGTAAATGCGATAGCCAGTTTTGCACGATCCGCGTATTGCCCAGCCAGCGTCCCTGGATGTAGCTCACCCAGCAGCCGAGGCTGGCCGCCGCCGTCAAAAGCAGTAGCGTTTCCGGGAAGCCCATCGCCCCTTTGGCGATCAAAACGCCGACCAGCACCAGCAGGCTATCACCCGGTAAAAACGCCGCCGGCAGTAAACCATTCTCAAGGAACAAAATCATAAATAAGACAAAATAGAGCATGCCAATCATGGAGGGATTAGCGAGCGTTTCGTAATCCTGGGCCCATAAGGCATTCAGTAATTGGGTTAGTAGTTCCATTCACGATTCCTGGTACATCGGTTAACGGTACGTCTTATACATAGCGACTAGATTATTTTTTAGAGTATGGCCGCTGTTGAGACGTTCTGATCGGATCCTTGATTAAACAGTAAGTAAACACTTACATGCAGAACGACAAAATGCATCTAATTGTAACAAACTAGCTGACTTTCCGTCAGAGAAATTGCAGTTTGTTGCTGATTGATTTTGCGGGTTGCGGGGACGAGTAGCGAGAGGATTTACACAGGCTGACACTATATATGCTTTGCTTACCCTGTCGGGTTTGCGGGCAGAAAAAGGGGTTCTGCCCGTGGAGGGGATAATACGTTATTTTGCCCCGTTCGCTGCGGTATCGAGATGAACCACCGGATTTTCGGCAAACAGGTAGCGATCGGCATTGAATTCAAAGTCATCGCTGGTTTCGTTAAACAGCATCAGCTTGGTATTTTCCAGATGCTGCCACATCGCCAGCTTCGCCGCGTGAGGGTCTTTACGAATTAACGCCTTGAGGATTTGGTCATGATCGTCGCACCAGTTGTCGACGGTGCGCAGGTCGATGTGGTCGTGCAGTTTTTTCCAGTACGGGTTGTGTACCCGCTGGGTCCACATTTTTTCAACGATGGCGGCAAGGGCGGTGTTCTGGGTAGCCAGCGCGACCTGGACATGGAACTGCAGGTCCCATTCGGAATCACGGAAGCACTTCTCGTTGCGGGCTTTCTCCTGAATTTCCATTAGCTTCATGATGTCCTGTTTGGTCACCTGAGTCGCGGCGAATTCAGCGATATTGCTCTCAATCAACTGACGGGCCTGGAGTAATTCAAACGGACCATAGTTGGCGAACTCCAGCGATTCATCCACCACCTGTTGGTATTTCGGGTGGTTGGAAATAACGTGGATGCCGGAGCCTTTGCGGACTTCAACATAGCCTTCGACTTCCAGCATGATGATGGCTTCGCGAACCACGGTGCGGCTGACGCTTTTTTCATCGGCGATGAAGCGCTCTGCGGGCAGCTTATCCCCTACAAGGTAGACGCCTTGTTCGATACGCGTCTTTAGCTCAGCGGCAAGCTGCTGATAGAGACGGCGCGGTTCACTGATTTCCATATTCGCTCCCGAAAGATGGCGACAATATTCGATTTGTTATACCACTTTTACGCGCTTTCCACCACTGGAAGGCATAAAAAAAGCCGCCTTAAAAGGCGGCTTAGTCGGTGCAAAATCATCTCGCAGTCTAGCTTTGCGTCACCGGTTTACTGGTATTGAGCGGCGTCGAGTCATCGTCGGCCGGTTTGTTTTTCAGTACCGTCCAGATAACCAGCGCGCCCAGCAGGTCGAAGACCGCCAGCACCGCGAACAGCGGGCTGAAGCCGATGGTATCCGCCAGCGCGCCGACGACCAGCGCGAACATGGTGCTGGCCAGCCATGCCGTCATCCCGGTCAGACCGTTGGCGGTCGCTACTTCGTTACGGCCAAATACGTCGGAAGAGAGGGTGATCAGCGCACCGGACAAGGCCTGGTGAGCAAAACCGCCGACGCACAGCAGCGCAATCGCCACATAGGGGCTGGTGAACAGGCCAATCATGCCAGGACCAATCATCAGCAGGGCGCCCATCGTCACGACCATTTTACGTGAGACGATAAGATTCACGCCAAACCAGCGCTGGAACAGCGGCGGCAGGTAGCCGCCGACGATGCAGCCGAGGTCGGCGAACAGCATCGGCATCCAGGCGAACATGGCGATCTCTTTCAGGTTAAAGCCGTAAACCTTAAACATGAACAGTGGGATCCAGGCGTTGAAGGTACCCCAGGCCGGTTCTGCGAGGAAGCGCGGCAGCGCAATACCCCAGAACTGACGGTTACGCAGGATCTGCCACGGCGACATTTTTTTCGCGTTATTGGTCTGATGCTGAGATTCCTGGCCGCCGATGATGTAGTCACGTTCTTCATCGGTGAGTTTTTTCTGATCGCGCGGGTGTTTGTAGAAAATCAGCCAGGCCATTGCCCAGGCGAAGCTCAGTACCCCGGAAATAATAAATGCCATCTGCCAGCTATGCATGACAATCGCCCATACCACCAGCGGCGGAGCAATCATCGCGCCGATAGAAGAGCCGACGTTGAAATAGCCGACGGCGATGGAACGCTCTTTCGCCGGGAACCATTCGGAGCTGGCTTTCAGACCGGCAGGGATCATTGCCGCTTCCGCTGCGCCGACCGCGCCGCGGGCCAGCGCCAGCCCGCCCCAGCTACCTGCCAGCGCCGTTGAACCGCAGAATACCGCCCAGGCGATAGCAAAGAAGGCGTAGCCAATTTTGGTGCCAAGCACATCGAGCACATAGCCGGCAACCGGCTGCATAACGGTATATGCAGCGGAGTAGGCGGCGATGATATAAGAATATTGTTGGGTTGAAATGTGCAACTCTTCCATCAGCGTCGGCGCAGCCGCCGCTACGGTGTTACGAGTCAGGTAACCCAGCACGGTGCCCAGCGTCACCAGTGCGATCATATACCAACGTAACCCTTTAATTTTACGCATGTAAAACCTCATCGTTGTTGTCTCTCCGCAGCGTCTGCGGCCATCTTTCGTCCCGCCAGGGAAGGAGGATGGGGAAACGGAGGGTTCAGGACGTGAACTGAACCTTGCCATCAGTGGTTAAAGTGAAACCGGCATCCCTACCGTTTAAGCCGATGTTATTCACACCGGTAATGCATTCCGTCGGTTTATATGTTGCGACGGCAGAAAGATAACTTGTCATACAACTTTAAAAGTTGAGTACTGTCACAAAAGTGGGAAAGTTTGTAGGGACATTAATCGCGTCAATTAAAGCCAGTACTGGCGCGGCTTGCAGCGATGTTTACTCCTTTGGTGGTGCTTTTTTTGTCGACGTTTATTGATCTAACTCACGAAAAATACTTCGGCCTGTAGAAATTGGTGTGATAACTTTGTCAGCATTAGAGTCAATCATCTGATGGGCTCCTTGATGGGGCGAAGAGGACACGACAATGACACCGTTTATGACCGAAGATTTTCTGCTTGATACCGAGTTTGCCCGCCGCCTGTACCACGATTACGCCAAAGATCAGCCGATTTTCGACTACCACTGCCACCTTCCGCCGCAGCAGGTTGCCGAAAATTATCGTTTTAAGAACCTGTATGACATCTGGCTGAAAGGTGACCATTACAAATGGCGCGCGATGCGTACCAACGGCGTGGCGGAGCGCCTGTGTACCGGCGATGCTGCCGATCGCGAGAAATTTGACGCCTGGGCGGCAACCGTTCCTCATACCATCGGTAACCCGCTATACCACTGGACGCATTTAGAGCTGCGCCGTCCTTTTGGTATTACAGGTAAGTTGTTGTCGCCAGCCACGGCGGATGAAATCTGGAACCAGTGTAATGAGTTGCTGGCTCAGGAGTCGTTCTCCGCCCGTGGAATCATGAAGCAGATGAATGTGAAGATGGTGGGGACGACCGACGATCCGATTGATTCACTGGAGCATCATGCTGCGGTCGCTAAAGATAGTACTTTTGATATTAAGGTATTGCCGAGCTGGCGCCCGGATAAAGCGTTCAACATCGAGCAGGCCACTTTTAACGATTACATGAGCAAGCTTGGCGAAGTCTCCGATACCGAAATTCGCCGTTTCGCCGATCTGCAAAGCGCGCTGACTAAGCGTCTGGATCACTTTGCCGCACACGGCTGTAAAGTTTCCGACCACGCGCTGGACGTGGTGCTGTTCGCTGAAGCGAGCGATAACGAACTGGATAGCATTCTGGCGCGCCGTCTGGCGGGCGAAACGCTCAGCGAGCATGAAGTCGCGCAGTTCAAAACGGCGGTACTGGTGTTCCTCGGTGCGGAATACGCGCGCCGCGGCTGGGTACAGCAGTACCACATCGGCGCGCTGCGTAATAACAACCTGCGTCAGTTCAAACTGTTAGGGCCGGATGTTGGCTTCGACTCCATCAACGACCGTCCGATGGCCGAAGAGTTATCGAAGCTGCTGAGCAAGCAGAACGAAGAAAACCTGCTGCCGAAAACTATTCTGTACTGCCTGAACCCACGCGATAACGAAGTGCTGGGCACTATGATCGGTAACTTCCAGGGCGAAGGCATGCCGGGCAAGATGCAGTTCGGTTCCGGCTGGTGGTTCAACGATCAGAAAGACGGCATGGAACGTCAGATGACCCAACTGGCGCAGCTTGGCCTGTTGAGCCGCTTTGTCGGCATGCTGACCGACAGCCGCAGCTTCCTCTCCTACACCCGCCACGAATACTTCCGCCGTATTCTGTGCCAGATGATCGGCCGCTGGGTGGCTGCTGGCGAAGCGCCTGCGGATATCGCGCTGCTGGGCGAGATGGTGAAAAACATCTGCTTTAACAATGCGCGTGATTACTTCGCCATTGAATTGAACTAAGGCCAGAGGTCGGTTGATATGCAATACATCAAAATCCATTCGCAGGATAACGTCGCGGTGGCGCTGGCGGATATGACGTCAGGCAGCGTGGTGACGATTGATAACGATACCGTCACCCTTAGCCAGGATGTTGTCCGCGGTCATAAGTTCGCGCTGCGGGCCATTGCGAAAGGTGAAAACGTCATTAAGTACGGGTTGCCGATTGGTCATGCGCTGGCGGATATCGCGCCGGGCGAGCATGTTCATGCGCACAATACGCGTACCAATCTGAGCGATCTTGACGCGTATCGCTATCAACCAGACCGGGTTGAACAACCGGCGCAACCTGCGGATCGCGACGTCGAGATTTATCGTCGCGCCAGCGGTGAAGTCGGCGTGCGTAACGAATTATGGATCCTGCCGACCGTGGGCTGTGTTAACGGCATCGCCCGGCAGATCCAGAATCGTTTCCTGAAAGAGACCAACGACGCGGAAGGCACCGACGGCGTCTTCCTTTTCAGCCACACCTACGGCTGCTCGCAGTTGGGAGATGACCATATCAACACCCGTACCATGCTGCAAAACATGGTCCGCCACCCGAATGCCGGGGCGGTGTTGGTGATTGGTCTTGGCTGCGAGAACAACCAGGTTGATGCCTTCCGTGAAACGCTGGGGGATTTTGACCCGGAACGCGTGCACTTCATGATTTGCCAACATCAGGAAGATGAAGTGGAAGCGGGAATTGAGCATCTTCATCAGCTCTATGAAGTGATGCGCCATGATAAACGCGAAGCGGGTAAACTGAGCGAACTGAAGTTTGGCCTTGAGTGTGGCGGCTCGGACGGCCTGTCCGGCATTACCGCTAACCCAATGCTGGGGCGTTTTTCTGACTACCTGATTGCGAACGGCGGCACTACGGTGTTGACCGAAGTGCCGGAAATGTTCGGCGCTGAGCAACTACTGATGAGCCACTGTCGCGACGAAGAGACTTTCGGCAAACTGGTCACCATGGTCAATGATTTTAAACAGTATTTTATCGCCCACGACCAGCCTATCTACGAGAACCCGTCGCCGGGTAACAAAGCGGGCGGTATCACGACGCTGGAAGATAAGTCGCTTGGCTGCACGCAGAAAGCGGGTTCCAGCCAGGTGGTTGACGTTCTGCGCTACGGTGAACGTTTGAAAGTCCACGGGTTGAATCTGTTGAGCGCGCCGGGTAACGACGCGGTGGCGACCAGCGCGCTGGCGGGCGCCGGCTGCCATATGGTGCTGTTCAGTACCGGCCGCGGCACCCCTTATGGCGGTTTCGTTCCGACGGTAAAAATCGCTACCAACAGCGAGCTGGCGGCGAAGAAAAAGCACTGGATTGATTTCGATGCCGGGCAGTTAATTCACGGGAAAGCGATGCCGCAGGTGTTGGAGGAGTTTGTCGATCTGATCGTCGATATCGCCAACGGCAAGCAGACCTGCAACGAACGCAATGATTTCCGCGAACTGGCAATCTTTAAAAGCGGCGTCACGCTGTAACGACGGTGACTACCGCGGTGTTTGAAAGGTCGGATAAGCATAGCGCCATCCGACAACATTAAACTCCCCCCGGTCGCGCTTACGCTTACCGGGGCTACCAACTGAATAGGTCCGTAGATACTGTTATCGATTTGCAACTGTTTTGGTCCGGGAAAAACAGTTGTTTTTTTATTATTTCAGAGCAGATTGCGCTCCCGATATTTCTTCTGCGTTATGTCCCTCATGGCGCAGGGAGCGCACAGAGGGCGGCCAGTCGCCGCCGCCCTCTGTACTCCCGGGCTCTGGCCGCCAAAATCGCCACTTCGTGGTACCTTCGACTTATCCCGGCAGGCTTCGGGTCGGGCCGAGGCAGCGTCCCTGCAAATCACGGCCCTCAGCCCGCATCCATGCGGGCTGCCCCGGCCTTCCGGGAACGTCTCAGCGATTTTGAGGCCACCAACACTGGCAGTTTCAGCCAGCATGGTGAATAAATTAAAGGCAGGCCGCACGTACCGTAGGTCGGATAAGCGTAGCGCCATCCGACAATACGCTAACTACGCAGGGCGTTCTTCGCCAGCTGTTCGTCTTCGGCCATACAGGCCGCGGCGGTGAACAGCGCATCGGTTGACGAGTTGAGCGCCGTTTCGCAGGAATCCTGCAGCACGCCGATAATAAAGCCGACGGCGACAACCTGCATGGCGACATCGTTCGGAATACCGAACATGTTACAGGCCAGCGGGATCAGCAGCAGCGAACCGCCTGCCACCCCGGAAGCGCCGCAGGCGCACAGCGAGGCCACTACGCTCAGCAGCAGCGCCGTCGGTAGATCCACCGGAATATTCAACGTATGTACCGCCGCCAGCGTCAGCACGGTGATAGTAATCGCCGCGCCCGCCATATTGATGGTCGCCCCCAGCGGAATAGATACCGAATAGGTATCGCGATCCAGATTCAGCTTCTCGCACAGCGCCATATTCACCGGAATGTTGGCGGCGGAGCTGCGGGTAAAGAAGGCGTAGACGCCGCTTTCACGCAGGCAGGTCAGCACCAGCGGATACGGGTTACGGCGGATTTTCCAGAATACCAGCAGCGGGTTAATCACCAGTGCCACCAGTAGCATGCAGCCGATCAGCACCAGCAGCAACTGGGCGTAGCCCCACAGGGTATCGAAACCAGTCGTAGCCAGCGTTGAGGAGACCAGGCCAAAAATCCCCAGCGGCGCAAAGCGGATCACCAGCTTGACGATAAAGGTCACCGCGTGCGAGACGTCGTTAATCAGGTTTTTAGTGCTGTCGTTACCGTGGCGCAGCGCGAAGCCCAGCCCCACCGCCCACACCAGAATACCGATATAGTTGGCGTTCAGCAGCGCGTCGATAGGGTTAGCCACCATGCTCATCAGCAGCCCGCGTAGCACCTCTACAATCCCCGATGGCGGGGTGATGCTGTCCGCCGCGCTGGTCAGATGCAGCGTAGAAGGGAAAACAAAGCTAAACAGCACCGCGGTGAGCGCCGCGCTGAAGGTCCCCAGCAGATAGAGAAACAGAATCGGGCGGATACTGGTTTTTTGTCCGTGCTGATGGTTTGCGATCGACGCCATCACCAGCATTAATACCAGCACCGGCGCGACGGCTTTCAGCGCGCCGACGAACAGCGTTCCCAGCAGCCCGACCGCGATAGCGGCCGGTTTCGAGACCAGCGCCAGTATCACGCCAAGTACCAGTCCCAACAGGATTTGTTTCACCAGACTGCCCTGCGCCAGGCGCTGCAGCAGCCCCGACGGGCGGGTTTGTGTTGTCATAAATCATTCCTTCCAGTGATGTAGCAGTCCATCCCGGCGACGTATTATTTGTTACGTTTATGTCCGGATGTAAATGAATGTTTGCATGGTCGAGTATACGGAAAGAACGCGAGGGAGGAAGCGTATTCTACTGTTTCTTGCACGCCGATCTTATTTTTTAACTATATATTAACGTTTTTGTGACATGGATAAAGATTATGCGCGGGAAAGCTAACGCAGGGCAGCGTATCCCGGCCAGATACACAATATCTGGCCGGGAACAGGGGGTTATTGCAGCTGTTTCTTCTTATCGTTCTGTTTGTTCACCCAGGCGTTAATCAGCAGCGTCGCCGCCAGGATACCGCCCACCACGCCGAGGGAAACGGCGATCGGAATGTGGTAGAAATCGACGATTAGCATCTTGATACCGATAAACACCAGGATCACCGACAGACCATATTTCAGCATCGAGAAGCGTTCGGCCACGCCCGCCAACAGGAAGTACATCGCACGCAGGCCGAGAATCGCAAACAGGTTAGAGGTCAGCACGATAAACGGGTCGGTGGTCACCGCGAAAATCGCCGGGATGCTATCAACGGCGAAAATCACGTCGCTCAGCTCAACCAGGATCAGCACCAGCAGCAGCGGCGTGGCGAACAGCACGCCATTTTTACGGGTGAAGAAGCGCTCGCTCTCGATTTTATCCGTCATCCGCAGATGGCTGCGGATCCAACGCACCAGCGGCTTATCGCCGATCCCGGAATCATCTTCTTTCGCCAGCGCCATTTTCACCCCGGTAAACAGCAGGAACGCGCCGAACACGTACAGTAGCCATTCGAACTGCGAAATCAGCCAGCTGCCGGTGAAGATCATAATGGTACGCAGGACAATCGCCCCGAGGACGCCATACACCAGTACCCGGCGCTGTAGCGCAGGCGGCACGGCAAAGTAGCTAAAGAGCATTAGCCAGACGAAGACGTTATCGACCGCCAGTGATTTTTCGATCAGATAACCGGTGAGGAAGGCTAACGCCTGCGGATCGGCGACGGCGCGGCCCTGCGTTTGCACCAAATACCACCAGAAAGCGGCGTTAAACAGCAGGGAGAGGGTGACCCACAGGATGGACCAACCGGCGGCCTGCTTCATGGTCATGGTATGCGCACCGCGCCTTCCCTGAAGCAGTAAATCGATCGCCAGCATGATGACCACGACTACAGCGAATCCGCCCCATAACAACGGCGTGCCGACACTATTCATTGCGTTATTCCTTACATAAAAACAAAACGGCTGTCGTCGAAAGACGGCAGCCGCTGCGCTTTTATGCATAGACCTCGCCTTCCGGCAAGGTCTCACTTACAACAAGAGCGGACATGGATCCTTGGTCTTGTTGCCCGGCGACCGGATGCGGTTTTGCACGCATCGTAATGACGATCGACCGGCCAGGAAGTTACTCCCCTTTGCACGTAACAAAGTATTACAAGTTATAAAGGGCGTCAATGGAGGTCGAGGGCCCATTTACACTCCTTTACTCCACAGGCTGAGTATCCGCCGGGAAGACCACGCCGGTCTGGCGACGGATTTCGCTAAGCAGTTTTGCCGTAATGCGGCTGACTTCAAGCCCTGGATGAGCGACGTCGTTGGTTTCCACCAGCCGCGCGAACGCTTCCGCTTCATACAGCATAGTATTGATGTGCTGAGGCTGGGTGAGATCCTGCGCTTTTCCGCCGCGTGGAATAAAGGCCACCTTCTGGCATTCGGAGATTTTCTCAATCACCAACGCGCCTTCTTCACCCTGGATTTCGCTAGGGATAGTGGAGTCGCTGACCTTCGAGTGGTGCAGGGTGACATCGAAATCGCCGTAACTCAGCACTACCGTGCCCTGGCCATCAACACCGCTTGCCAGCAGGCTGGCGCTGGCATGGACCGCTTGCGGTTCGCCCCACAGCGCGACCGCCGAGGCGAGGCAGTAAAAACCGATATCCATAATCGAGCCATTGGAAAAGGCTGGGTTGAAGGTATTTGGATTTTCGCCGTCGAGATAGCGCTGGTAACGTGAAGAGTACTGACAGTAGTTGATGAAGGCTTTACGTAATTTGCCCACTTTATCGAGCGCTTCGCGCAGCAGCAGGAAGTTGGGCAGGCTGGCGGTTTTGAACGCTTCAAACAGCACCACGTTGTTTTCTTTAGCCACGGCAATCGCCGCTTCAACCTCTTGCAGGTTCGATGCCAGCGGCTTTTCGCAAATCACGTGCTTTTTATGGCTCAGGAACAGGCGAGTTTGCGGGAAGTGCAGCGAGTTCGGGCTGGCAATATAGACCGCGTCAACGTCAGGGCTCTGCGCCAGTTCATCGAGCGAGGTAAACAGATGCTCGACCGGGTAGTCATTAGCGAAAGCTTGCGCCTGTTCAAGGCTGCGGGAATAAATCGCGGTGAGTTTAAATTTACCGGTTTCATGGGCGGCATCGACAAACTGCTTAGTAATCCAGTTTGTGCCAACAACTGCGAAACGTATCATAAACGTTGACGAACTCCGTTAAAGGGGACCTTTCGTCACTCTAGCACGCCATGATGACAAAACGAGTGCGCTATCACGCAGAACGGTTTAACGAAAGGTGCGTCAGCCACAGGCGGGTATCGAACTCTAACTGGTGATACTGCGGCTCCATATGACAGCACAGCTGATAGAAGGCTTTGTTGTGATCCTTCTCTTTTAAGTGCGCCAGTTCATGAACCACGATCATGCGCAGAAACGCTTCCGGCGCGTCGCGAAACACCGTCGCTACGCGGATTTCCGCTTTGGCTTTCAGTTTGCCTCCCTGAACGCGGGAAATGGCGGTATGCAGACCAAGCGCGTTCTTCAGCACGTGGATTTTACTGTCGTACATCACCTTATTGATTGGCGCCGCCCCGCGCAGATAGCGGGCCTTCAGATCCTGGGTGTATTGATATAACGCCTTATCGCTGTTGACATCATGCCCCTGCGGATAGCGCTTTTGCAGTACCTCGCCGAGACGGTCTTGCTCGATTAAGGTGGTCACCTGCGACAGCAGCGATTCGGGGTAGCCCTGAAGGTAAGGTAGCGTGTTCATGGTGAAAAAAGTTTACTTCTCCGGAGAATTGAGCGATAACACGCGCGAATTTTAGCATTTCGGAGGGGCGATGAGCCAGGTAGAGTTAAACGGTGAGTTATTCACATTAGAGCGGTTCCCACCTAACGCTGAAGAAGAAGCGCTTCAGGCATGGGAAGCGGCGGATGAATATCTGCTGCAACAGGTGAATGACGTCGACGGCCTGACGCTCATCTTCAACGACGGCTTCGGCGCGCTCTCCTGCGCGTTGGCGGAGCGCAACCCGGTCAGCATCAACGATTCCTTTATTTCCGAGCTGGCGACCCGCCACAACCTGCGGATGAACGGTATCGATGAAGAGAGCGTGCGTTTTCAGGATAGCCTGAGCCCGCTGTCGGCCGCGCCGGCGCTGGTGCTGATTAAGGTGCCAAAACAGCTGGCGCTGCTGGAACAGCAGCTGCGCGCGCTGCGCGAAGTGGTGACGCCGGAGACCCGCATTATCGCCGCGGCGAAAGCCCGAGATGTGCACAACTCGACGCTGGCGCTGTTTGAAAAAATCCTCGGCACTACCACCACCTCGCTGGCGTGGAAAAAAGCGCGTCTGATCCACTGCGTTTTCACGGCCCCCAAGCTTGCCGATGCGCCGCAAACCTACAGCTGGAAGCTGGACGGTACGCCGTGGACCATCCATAACCACGCCAACGTTTTTGCCCGCAGCGGCCTGGACATCGGCGCGCGTTTCTTCCTTCAGCATTTACCGTCTGATTTAGAAGGCGAGATCGCCGATCTCGGCTGCGGCAATGGGGTGATTGGCCTGCAGGCGCTGGCGCAAAATCCAAACGCCAGCGTGATGTTCACCGATGAGTCGCACATGGCGGTGGCTTCCAGCCGTTTGAACGTCGAGCGCAACCTGCCGGACGATATCGCACGCTGTGAATTTATGGTCAACAATTCGCTTTCCGGCATTGAGCCCGACCGCTTTACGGCGATTCTGTGTAATCCGCCGTTCCATCAGCAGCATGCTATTACCGACCATATCGCCTGGCAGATGTTTAACGATGCCCGCCGCAGCCTGAAATACGGCGGCGAGCTGTACGTCGTCGGCAACCGCCACCTCGATTACTTCCGTAAGCTGAAGCGCGCTTTTGGTAATTGCACGACGATTGCGACGAACAATAAGTTTGTCATTTTGAAAGCAACGAAGGTGCGTAAGCAGCGCTGATTCTTGTTGTTGTTTCCCCCCGGCTTGCGGCTGTCGCCTTAGCCGGGCTACCGACTGTCGCCTTAGCCGGGCAACCGTTCGGGATTATCGTGGTAGCCCGGGGAAGGCGCATCGCGCCGCCCCCGGGACACGGCTAAATCGCCAGCGCCAGTTTTGTGCCCTGGGCAATCGCCCGGCGCGCATCCAGCTCCGCCGCCACGTCGCAACCGCCGATGAGATGTACCGTTTTCCCCGCCGCGCGCAGCGGATCCGCCAGCTCGCGGCGCGGTTCCTGACCGGCGCAGATCACCACCTGATCGACCGCCAACAGTTGGCGCTCGCCGCCGATAGTGACATGTAATCCTTCATCATCGATCTTTTCATAGCTGACCGCCGGGATCATTTTCACGCCGCGCGCCAGCAGCGTCGCGCGGTGGATCCAACCGGTGGTTTTGCCGAGCCCTTCGCCCGGTTTGCTGGCTTTGCGCTGTAGCATCACAATCTGTCGCGGGCTTTTACTCAGTTGTGGGCCTTCAACACTCAGCCCTCCCGCCGTTTGCAGGCTGGTATCGATACCCCATTCGCGGCAGAACTCGCCGATATCCTGGCTGGTGGCCACGCCCGACTGGCTTAAATACATCGCGGTGTCGAAGCCGATGCCGCCGCAGCCGATAATCGCCACCTTCGCGCCAACCGGCGCTTTATCACGCAAGACATTAAGGTAGCTCAGCACTTTGGGATGATCGATCCCGTCGATCGCCGGCAGGCGCGGGGCGATACCGGTGGCGAGGATCGTCTCATCGAACGCCAGCAGATCGTCTGTCGTGACGCGGGTGTTCAGGCGTAGATCGACACCATGAAGATCGAGCATGGTGCGGTAGTAACGCAACGTCTCGTGAAACTCCTCTTTGCCGGGGATCTGTTTGGCGATATTAAACTGGCCGCCGATCTCCGGGAGCGCATCGAACAACGTGACATGGTGACCGCGGGCGGCGGCGTTAACGGAGAAGGCCAGACCGGCCGGCCCGGCGCCGACGACCGCCAGCCGTTTAGGCGCGTTGGCAGGCAGGACCGGCATCAGGGTTTCATGACAGGCGCGCGGGTTGACCAGACAAGAGGTGACTTTGCCGGCGAAGATCCGATCGAGACACGCCTGGTTGCAACCGATGCAGGTATTGATCTCCCTGGCGCGATCGCGCTGCGCTTTCGACATAAATTCGGCGTCGGCGAGGAACGGGCGGGCCATCGATACCATATCGGCATCGCCGCGGGCGAGAATATCCTCTGCGACCTGCGGATCGTTGATGCGGTTGGTGGTGATCAACGGGATCGACACCGCGCCTTTCAGCTTGCGGGTGACCCAGCTGAAAGCTCCGCGCGGTACCGGCGTGGCGATGGTCGGAATGCGCGCTTCGTGCCAGCCAATCCCGGTGTTGATAATTGTCGCCCCCGCCGCTTCAATCGCTTTGGCCAGTTCGGTGACTTCCGCCAGCGTGCTGCCGTCGTTGACCAGATCGAGCATCGATAGGCGGTAGATGATAATGAAATCGTGGCCGGCGCGCTGGCGTACCGCCTTAACCACCTCTACGGCGAAACGCATGCGCCTGGCATAATCGCCGCCCCATTGGTCGTCGCGCTGGTTGGTGCGCGCGGCGAGAAATTCGTTAATCAGATAGCCCTCAGAGCCCATCACTTCGACGCCGTCATATCCCGCTTCACGCGCCAGCTGGGCGCAGTGGGCAAAATCATCGATCAGCGTCAGGATCTCATCGTGGCTCAGTTCATGGGGTGTAAAACGGTTAATCGGCGCCTGTAGCGCCGAAGGGGCTACTAGCGCGGGCTGGTAGCTGTAGCGCCCGGTGTGCAGGATCTGCAGGGCGATTTTGCCGCCTTCCTGATGTACCGCGTCGGTAATATGGCGATGGTGGGCCAGATGGCTGGCATCGTTGAGTAGCGCGCCGCCGGCCATGGTGACGCCAGAGGGCGCCGGAGCGATGCCGCCGGTGACGATCAGCGCCACGCCGTGACGGGCGCGTTCGGCGTAAAAGGCCGCCAGCCGCTGTGCGCCGTCCGGCAGCTCTTCCAGCCCGGTGTGCATTGAGCCCATCAACACGCGGTTTTTGAGCGTTGTGAAGCCCAGCTCAAGCGGGGCGAAAAGCGACGGATAGCGGCTCATAGTGGCTTCCAATGTAAAATTATTGTTATGTGGTCGGATGAGTTACTAATTTAGCCGTCGCGGAGAAAAAGGGAAAAGGGGAGTGCGGTGATTGTGATGGGATTCAAAGAACGGAAATCGTTGTCCCTCACCCCGGCCCTCTCCCAAAGGGAGAGGGGGAAAGGCGGATCGGTACCGGTGGTTAGGGTGACGGGGAAGACGCTACGCGCTGGCGGCGCTCCAGGCCCGGTGCCTGCCACATCGATGTTGTCAGCCCGCTATCGACAAGGCCAAGCTGATCGGCGTACACCGTCTGCCACTTGCTCATCATCTCCTGATACAGCTCGCGATGCTGCGGATTTGGGGTGAACTCGCGGTGCCAGCTCACTAACCGTTCTCCTGTACTGGCCATATCGCCATACAGTCCGGCGCCGGTTCCGGCGGCGATGGCGCAGCCCAGAGCGGTGGCTTCGCGGACCACCGGCACCCGCACCGGCAGGCCGGTGACGTCGCTGAGGATTTGGCTCCACAGCGCGCCTTTAGAGCCGCCGCCGGCAAACACCAGGCTCTCGAATGTCACCCCGGAGAACTGTGAAATCTGCGCCAGGTTGCAGGCGGAGACAATCGCCGCGTTCTCCTCCAGCGCGCGGAACAGGGTCGCTTTGTTGCACTTCTCCGGATCGATGGAGAGGTTAATAAACGACGGCGCGGCGTGGTACCACTGCTTAAAGTGCATGGCGTCGGAAAAAATAGGCATCACGCCATGGGAACCGGCTGGCACGCGGCTGGCCATCTCTTCCAGTAGTGAATAGGCATCAACGCCGAGCCGCTCGGCAATCAGTTTTTCTTCAGCGCAGAAGGCGTCGCGGAACCAGCGCATGGTCAGCCCGGTAAAGAAGCTGATCGATTCCGCCTGCGCCATGCCGGGAATGACATGAGGATTAACGCGAATATTCATCTGCGGATCGGTACGCACCTGCGGCAGGTTGACCACCTGCTGCCAGAAAGTGCCGCCGAGTACTGCAGTTTGCCCGGCGCGCACCACCCCAAGGCCCAGGCAACCGAGCTGGACGTCGCCGCCGCCCATCACTACCGGCGTCCCGGCGCGCAGGCCGCTCTGCTGTGCCGCCGTTTCGGTGACGGCGCCCAGCAGGGTACCGGTCTCTTTGACCGGCGACAGCATATCGGCGCGCAGCCCGGCCATATCCAGCAGCGCCGGACGCCAGTCGCGGCTGAACAGGTCGAGCATGCCGGTGGTGCCGGCGTTTGACGGGTCGACCGCCAGCTCGCCGGATAGCTTCGCCGCCAGCCAGTCGCTGATCATGGTGATGGTTGCCGCTTTGCGGTAGATATCGGGGCGGTGGTGCGCCAGCCATAGCAGGCGCGGCATGGCGCTAAGCGCCAGGGTTTGTCCCGAGACCTCGTATACCTCGGATTCAAAACGATAGTCGTGGATCTCCTTAAGCTCCGCCACTTCGCGGCTGGCGCGGGCATCGACGTTGGCGCAGGCCCAGATGGCCTCGCCGTCGCGGTCATAGAGGACGATCCCTTCGCGCATCGAACAGCAGGCGACGGACTGAATATCGGCGGCAGAGAGCCGGGCGGCATCGAGCGCCTGGCGAATGCACTGGCAGGCCAGCTGCCAGTTGGTGGTAAGGTCGAACTCCATCGAGCCGGGGACGTTATCGACGCTCAGGTGTTTCCATTCGGCCTGGCCTACCGCCAACTGGCGCCCATTAAGATCGAAAATGACCGCCCGAATGCTGCCGGTCCCGGCATCTAACGCTAACAGGTAACTCATGACATGCGCCTCGCTGTTGTCGCGCGGCGCCAGGCCGTCAGGAGGCCAGTGCGAGCACCGCGCGTGCTGTTGTCTCTTCCGTTACCAGGCCATTAATGCGCTTGCCAATCAGAGCGGCATGAATCGCCTGCGCTTTTTGTTCTCCCCCGGCGACGCCGACAATGGTTGGCAGCTGCGCCAGCTCATCAAGGGTTATGCCGAGCAGTTCCCGATGGATCTCCAGTCCTTCTACCGGCCGGCCGTCGGCCTGCAGGAAATAACCTAAAATGTCGCCGACCGCGCCTTTGCGCGCGTACATCAGCTGTTCGCCCTCGCTGATATAGCCGGAGCGTAAAATAGTGGCGTCGCGCCGCTGATCGATGGCGCCAATGCCAACCACCGCCGCGTCCGCCGCCGTCGCCGCCAGCATCACGTCGCGCACGCTCGACTCGCGGCGCAGGATCTCGGCGACCTCCGCCGAAGAGACCCGCAGCGGCGCCGGAATAATGCTGACGCTGCAGGCGGCATCAAGCTGGCCGATGCCGGTCATATAGGGGCCGACGCCGCCGGAGAGGGTCACCAGCCGCACCTGCTGCGAGCCGATAAAGCCGCTGAGATGCTGCAGGCAGCTCATGGTGGCTTCGCCGAAACCGACTGCCAATAATTGCCCCGGTTGCAGAATGCCCATCAGCGACTGCGCCGCGCCGATACCCAGCCGGGTATTCATCGGCGGGGTGTTGAGCGCCGGCAGAACGCGGGCAATCTTGAGGCCAAAACGCTGCTGGAGTTCACTTTCCAGCGCCAGACAGCCCTCATAGCGCGAGTTGATCTGCACGCGGATCACCCCGGACTGGCGGCCTTTCTCCAGCAGACGGGAAATCTTCAGCCGCGGCAGCCCCAAACGCTCGCCGATGTCATTTTGCGTCAGGCCGTCGTGGTAGTAGCACCACGCCACCCGCGCCACCAGCTCTTCCTCGGCTAACGCCAGCCCGGCGTAGCGGTTCTCTTCCGTAATGCGTTTTTCGCTCATAAATTGAACTCTTATAAAAATTTAGATCATATGTTCGCTATTGCGCGGTCGGAAAGTGTGAGCCGACTGGCAAAACGGATCTTTCATCGCTGGCCCATTTTTTCCTGACGATCTAAAGCACCAAAGTGTGATCTTCGCACGGTTGTAAATATAGTTCACCGTCTACGCTTTTGAACATTATTAAATTTAAAAATCATTTGTTCAATCGAGGCGCGATGATGAAGCCACTGCTTGAAGCTCGCCAGATTTGCAAACAGTTCTCCGGCGTTGCGGTGCTCAAGGGCATTGATTTCACGCTAGGCGCGGGCCAGGTGCATGCGCTGATGGGCGGCAACGGCGCGGGTAAATCGACGCTGATGAAGATCATCGCCGGCGTCGAAACGCCGGATAGCGGTGAACTGACGATCGGCGAACGCGCGTTTGCGCGCCTCAATCCGGCGCTGGCTCATCAGTTAGGCATCTATTTGGTGCCGCAGGAGCCGATGCTGTTTCCCAACCTCAGCGTGCGCGAGAACATTCTTTTCCGCCTGCCGAAGCGGGCGGATACCGCCGCGCGGTTGCAGGACAAACTGCAGCGGTTGAACTGCCAGATCAACCTCGACGCCAGCGCCAGCACGCTCGAGGTAGCCGATCAACAGATGGTCGAGATCCTGCGCGGGCTGATGCGCGAGGCCAGGATCCTGATCCTGGATGAACCCACCGCCTCTTTAACGCCGGGTGAAACCGAGAGGCTCTTTAGCCAGATCCGCGCGTTACAGGCGCTGGACGTTGGGATCGTCTTTATCTCACACAAATTGCCCGAAATCCGCCAGCTTGCCAGCCATATTTCGGTGATGCGCGACGGCGCGGTGGTGCTGAGCGGCGAGACCGCGGCATACCGCGACGAGCAACTGATTAACGCAATGACGCCGGTCAGCCGCGACCATGCGCTGAGCGACACGCAAAAGCTGTGGCTGTCGCTACCGGGCAACCGCCGTACTCAACCGCAGGACTTTCCCGTGCTGCGGGTGGAAGATCTTACCGGCGAAGGCTTTATCGATCTCAATCTGGAGATCCGCGCCGGAGAGATCGTCGGTCTGGCCGGGTTGGTGGGATCCGGGCGCACCGAATTTGCTGAAACCTTATACGGCCTGCGTACACCGCGCGCCGGGCGGATCTGGCTGGAGAACCGCGAGATTAGCTGCGACAGCACCCGCGCCAGGTTGGCCAGCGGGCTGGTCTATCTGCCGGAAGACCGCCAGGTCTCGGGGCTGTTTCTCGATGCGCCAGTGCGCTGGAACACGGTGATGTTCAATCAGCCGTCGTGGTGGCAGCAGGGGAAACGGGAGGCGGCGGTGGTTGAACGCTATCACCGGGCGCTGGGGATCAAGCTGGCCGATGGCGATCAGCCGGTGCGCACTCTCTCTGGCGGCAACCAGCAAAAAGTGCTGCTGGCGCGCTGTCTGGAAGCTAATCCGTTACTGCTGATTGTCGATGAGCCGACGCGCGGCGTGGATGTCTCCGCCCGCGCCGATATCTATCAACTGCTAAAAAGCGTTGCCGCGCAAAACGTGGCGGTGCTGATGATCTCTTCCGATGTGGATGAGTTCGTCGGCCTTGCCGACCGGGTGCTGGTGATGCATCAGGGCCGCTACAGCGGCGAGCTGGCGCGGCAGGCGGTGACCGTCGATCGCATGATGACCCTGGCCTTCGGAGGACAGGCATGAAAACGTTACTGAAGAATCGCGAACTGAGCGCCTTCTTTGCCATCGTGGCGCTCTTTGTCGTGCTGGTGGCGCTCAATCCAGCCTATTTCAGCCTGCAGACCCTGGCGATGATTTTCGCCAGCTCGCAGATCCTCTGCCTGCTGGCATTGGGCGCGACGCTGGTGATGCTGACCCGCAATATTGACGTGTCGGTAGGTTCGACCGTTGGGCTGTGCGCCATCGCCGTCGGCGTGGCGCTGAACTACGGTTACGGGCTGGCGACGGCTATCGCCTTCGCGCTGGCGATTGGCGCGCTGGCCGGAGCTTTTAACGGCCTGCTGGTGGTGGGGCTGCGCATCCCGGCGATCGTCGCGACGCTCGGTACGCTGGGGTTGTATCGCGGGGTGATGTTGCTGTGGACCGGTGGGAAATGGATCGAGGGTTTGCCCGACAGCCTGAAATCGCTCTCGGAGCCCGCGTTTATCGGCGTGTCGCCGCTGGGCTGGCTGGTGCTGGCGCTGCTGCTGGCAGGCGGCTGGCTGTTGTCGCGCACCGCATTCGGTCGTGATTTTTACGCCGTTGGCGATAACCTCGCCGCCGCGCGTCAGCTGGGCGTGGCGGTCAACCGCACGCGGATGCTGGCCTTTACTCTCAACGGTATGCTGGCGGCCTGCGCCGGGATCGTCTTCGCCGCGCAGATTGGTTTTGTGCCTAATCAGACCGGCAGCGGCCTGGAGATGAAAGCCATCGCCGCCTGCGTGCTGGGCGGGATCTCGCTGCTCGGCGGTACCGGCACGTTGCTTGGCGCGTTTCTCGGCGCCTTTTTCCTCACCCAAATTGACACCGTACTGGTGCTGTTCCGCCTTCCCGCCTGGTGGAATGACTTTATCGCCGGCCTGGTGCTGCTCGGCGTGCTGGTGCTCGATGGCCGCCTGCGCCAGGCGCTGGCCCGCCATCAGCGGGCGCTGAAGTACAGCCGTTTCCAGCCAGGTAACAAAGGAAGCAAACAGGTTGCCCGCTTTCCCGAACGCAAAAGCAAAGAGGTGGCTTAAATGAAGCTGAAGCTTAACTGGGAAAGCGCGCTGCTGGCGTTGCTGATCGCGGAAATCCTGCTATTCGGCACCTTGAATCCGCGCATGCTGGATATCAATATGCTGCTCTTTAGCACCAGCGACTTTATCTGCATCGGCATCGTCGCGCTGCCGCTGACGCTGGTCATCATCAGCGGCGGGATCGATATTTCGCTGGGCTCGACCATCGGCCTGTGCGCCATCGCCCTCGGGGTGATGACCCAGGCGGGCTGGCCGCTGTGGCTCGCGGTATCGCTGACGTTGCTCTTGGGGCTGCTGTGCGGGTTATTCAACGCCGCGCTGATTCACTACACCGGCATCAGCCCGCTGGTGATCACGCTTGGTACGCTATATCTGTACGGCGGCGGTGCGCTGTTGCTTTCCGGGATGGCCGGCGCGACCGGTTACGAGGGGATTGGCGGTTTTCCCGATAGCTTCACCGCCTTCGCCAATTTAACCCTCGCCGGACTGCCGCTGCCGCTGGTGCTATTCGCGATTATCACCTTTTTCTTCTGGCTACTGGCCCATCGCGGGCGCTTTGGCCGCCACCTCTTTTTACTCGGGCAAAACCCGCGCGCCGCGCGCTATGCCGCGCTGTCGGTGAACGGCATCCCGTACGTGCTGTATGGCCTGGTGGGCGTCGCCTCGGCGGTCGCGGCGCTGGTGATGGTCTCCTATTTCGGCTCGGCGCGTTCGGATTTGGGCCGCGACCTGCTGATGCCTGCGCTGACCGCGGCGGTGCTCGGCGGGGCCAATATTTACGGCGGCTCGGGATCGATACTGGGTACCGCGCTGGCGGCATTGCTGGTGGGGTATCTGCAACAGGGTTTACAGATGGTCGGCATCCCCAACCAGGTGTCGAGCGCGCTGTCAGGGGCGCTGTTGGTTGTGGTGGTGATGGGGCGTTCGCTGAGCCTGCACCGTGAATGGGTGCGCGCGACCTGGCGGCGTCTTTTCTCGCATAAAACAATCGGAGCATAAAATGAAATTAAAACTGATCGTGCTGGCGCTGGCGATGAGCGTAGTCACCGCACAGGCGGCGGACCGCATCGCCTTTATTCCTAAGCTGGTCGGCGTCGGCTTCTTTACCAGCGGCGGCAACGGCGCGAAAGAGGCGGGGAAAGCGCTGGGCGTGGATGTCACCTATGACGGTCCCACCGAGCCCAGCGTCTCCGGCCAGGTGCAGCTTATCAATAACTTCGTCAACCAGGGCTACAACGCGATTATCGTCTCCGCCGTCTCGCCGGACGGCCTGTGTCCGGCGCTGAAGCGGGCGATGCAGCGCGGGGTGAAAGTCCTGACCTGGGATTCCGATACCAAGCCGGAGTGCCGCAGCATCTATATCAACCAGGGTACGCCGCAGCAGCTCGGCGGCCTGCTGGTCGAGATGGCGGAAAAGCAGGTCAGCAAACCTGCCGCCAAAGTCGCGTTTTTCTACTCCAGCCCGACGGTGACCGACCAGAACCAGTGGGTGAAGGAAGCCAAAGCCAAAATCGAAAAAGAGCATCCGCAGTGGCAAATCGTCACCACCCAGTTTGGCTATAACGATGCCACCAAATCGCTGCAAACCGCCGAGGGGATCTTAAAAGCGTATCCGGATCTCGACGCCATTATCGCGCCGGATGCCAATGCGCTGCCGGCGGCGGCGCAGGCGGCGGAGAACCTCAAGCGTCAGGGCGTGGCGATCGTCGGCTTTAGTACTCCGAACGTGATGCGCCCGTACGTTGAGCGCGGCACGGTGAAAGCGTTCGGCCTGTGGGATGTGGTTCAGCAGGGCAAAATTGCGGTTAACGTCGCCGATCGATTGTTGAAAAAGGGCGATCTTAACGTCGGCGACAGCGTTGAGGTGAAAGATATCGGCTCGCTGAAGGTCGAACCGAATAGCGTGCAGGGCTACCAGTATGAGGCGAAGGGCAACGGTATCGTGCTGCTGCCGGAGCGCGTGGTGTTCAGCAAAGAGAACATCAACAACTACGACTTCTGACGGAGGAAAAGATGGCTGATTTAGACGATATCAAAGAGGGTAAGGACTTCGGCATCGACCGCCCGCAGCAGAATACGCTGTATACCCTGAAAGGCTGTGGTTCACTGGATTGGGGCATGCAGTCACGGCTGGCGCGCATCTTTAATCCGCACAGCAACCGCACGGTGATGCTGGCCTTCGATCATGGTTACTTCCAGGGGCCAACCACCGGGCTGGAGCGTATCGACCTGTCGATTGCGCCGCTGTTTGCCGACACCGATGTGCTGATGTGCACCCGCGGCGTACTGCGCAGCCAGGTACCGGCGGCCACCAATAAGCCGGTGGTGCTCCGCGCCTCCGGCGGCAATTCGATTTTGAGCGAACTCTCTAACGAATGCGTGGCGGTGGCGATGGAAGACGCGCTGCGTCTCAACGTTTGCGCGGTGGCGGCGCAGGTCTATATCGGCAGCGAATACGAACATCAGTCGATCAATAACATCATCAAACTGGTGGATGCCGGCAATCGATACGGTATGCCGGTCCTGGCGGTTACCGGCGTCGGCAAAGAGATGACCCGCGATGCGCGCTACTTTTCGCTGGCCAGCCGGATTGCCGCCGAAATGGGGGCGCAGTTTGTGAAGACCTATTTCGTTGAGGAAGGCTTTGAAAAAGTGACCGCCAGCTGTCCGGTGCCGATCGTTATCGCCGGCGGTAAAAAACTGCCGGAGCATGAGGCGCTGGAGATGTGCTGGCGGGCGATCGACCAGGGGGCGTCCGGGGTGGATATGGGGCGCAATATCTTCCAGTCCAGCGCCCCGCGCGCGATGCTGAAGGCGGTGAAAAAGGTGGTGCATGAGAATCTGAACGCGCGCGAAGCGTATCAGTTCTGGCAGGAAGAGAAACAGGGAGAGCTGAAATGAATGTGACGCTGGTGGAGATCAATATTAAACCCGAGCGGGTGGATGAGTTTCTTGAGGTGTTTCGCGCCAACCACGAAGGCGCGCTGCAGGAGCCGGGCAACCTGCGCTTTGATGTCCTGCAGGATCCCGAGGTGAAAACCCGCTTTTTTATCTACGAAGCCTATAAAGACGATGAGGCGGTGCTGGCGCATAAGAAGACGCCGCACTATTTAGCCTGCGTCGAAAAGCTGGAGGAGATGATGTCGCAGCCGCGGCAGAAGCGCAGCTTTATCGGCCTGTTACCGCAGGTGTGAGGTTCCCTCTCCCCTGTGGGGAGAGGGTTAGGGGAAAACGCTACGGCTTACGGAAAAACTCGTTATACAACATATATAAATGCGCCGCGCTCCACGAGAAGTTGGGCGCCCCCTGCTGGGCGCCGGTCAGCGGATTGTAGTTCTCCTGAATAGGGCCATCGGCGGTTAAGCCTTTGGCGTGCTGGAAGAAGGCGTCCGCCAGCTTCAGCGCCTCATCGCGATGACCGTAGCGCTCCATTCCCTTCAGGCCGAACCAGAACTGATCCACCCACACCCGTCCGCGCCAGTAAATATCGGCGCCAAAGGCCGGGTTGGTCAGCGCGGCGGTACCCAGCGGCACAAAGGTGTTGAACTCTTTCGGGTCGAGCATCACCGAAACCACATCGTCAGCATGTTGCTGCGTCGCCGCACCGTTAAACAGCGGCGACCAGCCTTCCGGCCCTTTGCCGCGCTCGACGATCGGTTTACCGGCGCAGCCGTTGGCCTGCGGTTGTTCTTCGATACGAATGTCGTAATAGAAGCGAGTCTGTGGGTCGAACATGCAGGTATTGATATAATCCGCCAGCTTCGCCGCCAGCGCCTGATAGCGCTTTGCCTCTTCCGCTTTGCCAAGAATGGTCGCCATCTGCGCCAGATAGTGGTTATCGCTGTACATATAGCTGGCCTGATCGACCGATTCCTGGAGCAGCGAATACCCCAGCAGGTTGCCGTCGCGGTCACGGTTTTCGGCGAATTTCACCGTCCAGTCGCTGCGTTTGCCGCCGTTGGTGACGTATTTATCCAGCTGTTCTTTATCGATAAAACCAAATACCGCCGCATCGTCGCGCCCGGACTCCCACGACGCCGCTACCTGCGCCGGAATTTCGAGGCTGTCGTAATCGCCTTTGGCCGTCACCTGCTCGTAGGCGCGAAGGCCCGAAAGCGTCTGCTCGGTTTGCCCTTTTTTCACCGTGAACAGCATGGCGCCGTCGGCGGTGTTGTGCGCCTTATCGCGGGTCGCGCCATATTCCGGCACGCCGTTACCGTTATGGTCGCGGTTGCGTAGCCACCAGTCGTGATAGGCCACCAGCTTCGGATACATCTCTTCCAGCCACGCTTTATCTTTGGTGACGTTATACACCTCCATCACCGACCAGGCCGCGAGGCTTGGCTTGGTGTTGCGTTCGTTCCAGTTGCCGCCGTCGCCGCCGCGCTCGGGGCTCAGGTTCCAGGCAATCAGGTCGGGCACAAATCCGGCATCCTGCGGGCGCACCTTATCATTGGCTTTAATCTGCCAGGAGAAGACGGCGCGGATATTCTCTTTGGCGATATCCGGGTTGAAGTGGGCCATGGCGTAGGCCTGTTTCCAGGTATCCCACGGCCAGGTCTGGTTGCCGGAGAACCAGCGGCCGGTCACGGATGGAGTGACGGTGTGGTAATGCACCGCGCCGCCCGGCGCGCGCCAGTTGCCGTTGAGCGTCTCAATAGCTTTCACCGCCACGCGGGTCTGTTCGGCGGTAGCGTCGGGGTTGCTGAGCCCTTTTTGCAGATAACCGTCCCAGCGCTGTTCGGAGGCGGTGAGATAGTAAGCCGGCCGCGCCAGAATATCGCGGATCTGCGCTTTTTCCCGCCGCGCTTGCTCCGCAGTGAGTAGGTGCGAATAGGTGGTGTAGAGGGTGGTGGAGCCGCGGATCTCCGCGCTGCTGGTAAAGCGGTGGCCGTCGATACGGGTCTCGGTTACCAGCGAACGGTGGATCTGATACTGCGATTCGCCGGAGGTCATCAGGTCGGAGGCGGCGCGAACCTTGCCAAAGCTGGCCGTCAGGCCGTCGGGCGTGGCGCTCAGACGGCGCTGATAGTCCGGGAAGGCTTCATCAATGGTTTTGTCCGATAGCGCTTTACCCTCTTTGGCGGCCAGTTTTTCCAGCAGTTCGCCATCCCACACCAGCTTTAGCGGAGTGTTGCTGGTGATTTTGGTCTCCAGCAGTGAAGTGTGGGCGCTGGCGAAGCGCAGCGTCATCTCCACCTTCACGCCGGGGGCGGTCAGCGTTTGTTTCAGCGCGCCCGGCAGGCTCCAGGCCTGCAGGGTGAAATCGACCTTTTTGCCGTTCTGATACACCGTCAGGCGATCGAAGTTGGTGGCCATAAAGTTGATGTACTCTTCGGTCAGCAGCGCCGGGCCGGGGAAGCCGCCCATGGTCGCCGGGCCGTCGGGCAGCAGGTGGCCGTGCCACGCCCCGAGGTCGAAAAAGGGGTTGAAGCGCTGGTGGTCATCGGCGTCGAAATCCTGCATATACTGCGGCGCGCCGCTGCGGTCGATGACGTTTTTAAACGCCTGCGCGGTGACGGCATGGGCGGAAAAACTCAGCATCAGCGCGCAGGCCAGCGGCGTCAGCGTAGTGGTGAAGTTCATGGTATCTCGGCTCCTTGTTACCAGTAGAAGTATTGCATCAGGAAAATTTTGTCGCTCGGGTCGCCGCTGGCGTTGCTGGTATAGAAACGGCTGTCGGCGGCGGTGGCGAAACGCCCGCCGCCATATTCGTACCAGATGCCAAATTGCATAAACGCGGTGGTTTCATCAGCGGCGTGGTCCGGGCGGTGTTTGGCGTAGCTGTATGCGGTGGATAAGTAGAGCCCGCTTAATGCTTCATACATGGCGCTGGCCATAAAGCCGGTTTCGCTGCCGGGGACATCCAGCCCTTTGGCGCGGCCGGTATGGTGCCAGGCGCGGAAGGCCAGATTGGGCGACAGAACGCCGGTCAGGAATAGCTGCCCGGTGCCGTCGGTCACTTCAAGGCCGTTCATCCAGGTGACGTCTTTGACGATGTCGTACTGTACGTAGCCGTTGATCATCGCCGGATAGGTGTACTTATCGTCATAGCGGTCATATTTGCCGAAGTGCAGCCAGGCCTTGCTTTCATCGTGATGCCCGGCCGGCGTGGCGGTGACGCTATAGCGGAAATCGCCGCTGCGGTTTTGTACCTTCAGCGCGTACATGATGTCGCGGGTATTGGGGATCACGTAACCCAGATCGGGGGTAAAGTCGCCCCACCACTGCAGGTCGTCCAGCGACGAGTCCTGGCGCAGGCTGAGCATGATCTCGGTGTTGTTATCGGTTTTATAGCCGCCATAGAGGCGGTTAAGGCCGCCTTCCACGCCGCCCCAGCTGTGGCCCGGCGTCCAGGCATTGCCCTGGCTATCGGCCTGTACCGTCCAGGCTTCGCCGTAGATCAGCCCGAACCAATGGCCGTTTTTGACCTCCAGCCCGCCCTCGATATAGGTGCCATCGCTGTATTTATGTTTGTCCTCGCCTTCTAAATCCATGTATCCGCCAACCCCCAACTCGCCGTAAAAGCGATAGGAGGTGGTGGTTAATTCCGGCGTTTTGGTATCGTCGTGCTCGGCCGGATGGACAGTCTCAGCGGCCGCCGCAGGGGCGCAAAAAGCCAGGGCAACGAGTGCCCCGTATAAGTAAGAGTTAGTTTTCATTTTTTTAAGGTATTTAAGAGGTATGGGAAGCCGGAGCCGCTTCTATTTGTTGTTGTTCCTGGGTTAATCCTTTGACGTATCTGCTGTATTTCCACCACGCGAAGCCAAGGAAAATCACGATCCCGCCGACGTTGTAGAAAATGATGGTCAGGATGTTGCCGCCGGTTGGGAAGGTTGAGGCGACGAAACCGATGGCGAAAATCACAATCAGCATGGATACCACCACGATGCCGGTAGTACGCGAGCCCATGCGGAAATCGCGCGGCAGATGGTCGAGCTTGCGGCGCAGGTTGAGGTAGGCCAGCATGATGAACAGCGGCGGCAGCATGGAAGCGGCGGCGGTCATGTTGATGATGGTGTTCATCAGATCCTGCACGGTGTTGGATCCCAGCGTCGGGATAATCATCAGCGGAATGACGATCAGATACTGGATCCAGGCTGCGCGCGCCGGGACGCCGTTCTCATTGAGCTCGACGGTTTTTTTACCAAAGATGCCGGAGGGGATTTCCGAGAAGAAAATTTTAACCGGGGTGGCGGTCCACATCAGCAGCGAGCCAAACATCGCGGTAAACGAAACGAGGCCGACGAAGCGGTTCATCAGAATTTCCGGCAGGCCAAAGTAAGCCGCCAGGCCGTGGAACACCTGCACCGATCCGCCGGTAAACTTCAGCTCTTTACTGCTGACGAAGACGTTGATCAGCACGGAGGAGATCGAGTACAGCACGCCGATGAAGATCCCGGCGAGGATGATCACTTTGACGAAGGATTTCGAGCCGCCTTTCACATCGTTGACGTATACCGCCACCGATTCCGCGCCGCCCGCCGCCATAAAGATCCACGTGGTAATACCAAGGAACGCCCAGTTGAAGTTAGGGATCATCGCCTCGACGGTGATCGGATCCGCTGGCTGCACGCCGCCCACCAGCGCGGTACCGGCCAGCAAAATATAGGAGAGCGTCAGCAGCAGCATCAGCGATGAGGTAACGGAGGTGATAGGCCCCAGCATTTTCGCGCCGTTGGTGGAGATCCAGGTGGAGAAAGCGAACAGCGCCATGCTCAACACGGTGGTGGCGAACGGCGTCAGAATGTATTCGTAGCCGAGGAAGGCGTAAGAGGCATAGGCGATCACGCGCGGCAGCAGCGAGGTGAAGAAAAACAGGTTTACGAACCAGTAGGTATAGGCGGTGATAAACGCCCAACGGCCGCCGAGCGAACTCTTCACCCAGGCGTAAACCCCGGCCTCGGAGTTTTTATTCAGTGACACGAACTCGGCGATAATCAGGCAAAACGGAATGAAGTAGAACAGGGTAGCGAGGAAGAACATCGGCGCCGACGCCAGCCCCAGTTCGATATTGTTGTTGATGACGTTATTGAAACTGTAAACGGCGGCAAAGGTCAGCGATAACAGGCCGAACTTGCCGATGGTATTACGTTTAGTATCAGACATAACACATCTCCACACATTGTCCTTCAGAGGGTCGCTGAAGGGGGTTGTGTTGTTTGTAGGGTAGAGGTAGTTAAGATTTAATGTCGATTTTAGTAAAAGTTTTAGTAAATAGAAGTAAAGAAACCGAATAGCTTTAACTCGATCACGAAAAAGGTTGAGTAATACGTAATCAGGCGAGGGATAAAAAAATCCCGCCAGCCGACGAGGGGCTGACGGGACGACAGGAACGTTATTTACCGGCGGCGGCAGCGTTAACCGGCGCCGCGGCGCGCAGACGTTGCTGCTTTTTTTCAAAGCGGGTGATCCACCACCACGCCAGGCCGGAGAAGACCGCGGTCATAAAGACGTTGATAAAGAAAGCGTTAACCAGATCGACGCCCGGCGGGAAGGCGGAAGCGGTCATGCTAACCACGAAAATCACTATCAGCATCGATACCGCGCTCATGCCCACTTTCCTTGAGCCCATACGGAAGTCGCGCGGCGTGTCATCGTGTTTCCAGCGGAAGACGAAGTAGGCGGCCATGATGAACAGCGGCGGCAGCATGGCGGTACCGGCGGTGAGATTAATGGCGGTGTTCATCATCTGCTGCACGCTGGCGGAGCCGAAGCCGTTAACAATCAACATCAGGAAAACGAACAGGAACTGCCACCAGGCGGCGCGTACCGGCACGCCGTGGGCGTTCAGCTCGGTGGTTTTCTGGCCGTAGATACCTTTCGGGATTTCCGAGAAGTGGATTTTGACCGGCGCGGCGGTCCACATCATCATGCTGCCGAAGATGGCGATAAACAGAATGATGCCGACGAAGCGGCCCATCAGCGCTTCAGAAATGTGGAAGTAGGCGCCGAGACCGGTAAAGATTTCCACCATTCCGCCGGCGTAGGTCAGGTTTTCACGGGCAACAAAGACGTTAACCAGCAGCGAACCTAAGGCATACATACCGCCAATCAGCACCCCGGCGGTGATGATGACTTTAATAAAGGATTTCTGCCCGCCCTTGGTGTCGTTGAGGTAGGCGGCAACGGTTTCCGCGCCGCCAGCGGCCTGGAAAATCCAGCACATGATACCGAGCGTCGCCCAGTTGATGGTCGGCTCCATCGCCGCCAGGGTAATCGGCTGCGCCGGGACGTGACCGGAACCCAGTGCGGTCAGCGCGCCGACGACGTAAATCGCGAACAAAGCGAACACGCCGTAGGCCACGCATTCGGAAATTTTACCCAGCCAGGTCGCCCCTTTGGTGGATATATGGGTGGCCATGGCGAACAGCACGATGGAGATAAGCGAGGTCACCATCGGCGAGAAGGGGATCGCGTACCCGGTGATCGCGTATGAGGCGTAGGCCACTACGTTCGGCAACAGCGAGAGGAAAAAGAACAGGTTCACAAACCAGTAGAGGAAGGAACCAAGATAGGCGGCGCGGGTACCCAGCGGCTGCTTCAGCCACGCGTACATCCCGGATTCGGAGTGTTTATTGGCCGAGACGAATTCGGCGATGATAAACACGAACGGGATAAAGTAAACGATAGTGGCGAATAAGAAGATAGGCGCGGAACTGAGACCTAACTCGATGTTATTATTGACGATATTTCGCACGTTAAAGACGGCGGTAAAGGCCATCGATAGCAGCGCGAACTTGCCGATTTTGGCACGTACAGACTCGGACATACGTCCTCCAATCATTCATCTACCCGTCTTAGCGGGCTGGAACCGAAAGGCCAACGGGCGTACCCGTTGACCTCCCTTGTCGCTTAACGCGGGTTTACTTATTGAGGAAGTATCCGTCTTCAACCGTGACTCGCAGCACCACTTTTTTTACCGGCGCATCGCAGATAAAGCGGTAGGCTTCGTCGATATCGCAAATCACCATCTGCCCTTCGTGAACCTTCACCGTTTCACCGATCCCTTTCAGGTATTCGCGATCGGTTTCGTCGCGGTAGCAGGCCACGGTTTGCAGATTTTCTTTGGCGGCAAACTCGATTTTCTGCTGACCTTGCAGGTAATAGTGAACCTCAAAGTAGCGGCGGTTGCCGACAAATAGCGCATCGGTCGTACTATCGGTTTCCACCCGATAGGAGAGCGAATCGCCAATGGAATGCGCCACGCCCGGGCGGATGTTGTTGATGTTATTGATGGCTTCCACGCAGCGCTGCCATTTGCGGCCGCTATGATAAACCTGCTTAAACTGTTCTAAATTATCGAGAATTCTCATTGTTCAGCCTCGCTGTGTGCAACGGGGGAAAAGAAACCGGCGCCGAAGCTATGGTTCGCCAGTACCTGCGAGGTGCCGCATCCGCCCTCCAGCGGCAGCAGCGTAAAGCCATAGTTAAAGGTGTTGAGCCAGACGCGCCAGCTATCCAGCACTTCGCTGCCCCAGGAGTTGGAGCCGAGGCCGAGCAGTTGTGCATCGATATTCAGGGTGATGTCATCGCTGCGCTGCAGTTCGTTGCAGTGCTGGGCGGCGTGCAGGTTTTCTGCCGTAAAGTGCCATGCGCTGACGTTGAGCGGATTGCGCGGAACGACCAGCAGACCGCTGCCGTGGCGGTCGCTGAACGATGCCCAGCGCACGTGCTGACGATTAGCGTTGTTCTGCGGGAATGGATAATTGACGAACATATCGTCGACGGTGGTATGCCAGATATCAATGATGTTGCTTTGCTGGCTGTCGGCGTAGTTCTCGCCCGGCCCGCGGCCATAGTAGTTCACCTGGTCGAACTCACCGTTAATGCCCAGCATAAAGCCGATGCACGGGACAATGTGTGGATAGTCGCCGTAGCGCTCGCCGGCCAACTCAACGTTGATGTGGCCCTGCGGGGTAATCTGCCAGCGATAGGTACAGCGCATACCGAAGTCGAACACCGGCGGCGCAATCACGCTGCGGGTGGTGATCACCACCGTTTCGCCCTCTATTTCAGCGCTGAATTCGCGCAGATGCTCCTGCATTATCTGCAGGTGGGCCGGCTGCCACAGTCCTTCGTATTCCTGTTTATGGTTATCAATCATGGGCTTGAAGAAGTTAATCTTCGGCTCGCGGGTTACCTGGTCGACGCCGTTGACCTGCCATTCGCTCAGTTTGCCGCTAACCTTGCTGAACACCACGCGGAAGTTATGGCCGCAGATGGTGTAGCTGAGGCGTTCATCGACAATCTGCAGCGGCGTGGCGCTGGCGTTTAACAGCGGCGTTCGCGCGGCGGTTCGCGCTTTAAGCGGGAACTGATAGACGGCGATATCGTGATTGGCTTCGCTATACGGGGTGCGCGAATCTTTGGTCACCATGATGTTGACGAAAGCTTCACGCTCGTCGAGCTGCGGCAGGGCGATTTGCAGGTCGCGGCCGCTGTTCGGTGCCAGGTCTTTCACTTTCAGCAGCTGACTGGAGAGCGTTTCGCCTTCGGCGCGCACTTCAACGCGCAGGGTGTAGTCATCGAGAGTGGAGAACCACAGTTTGTTTTCCACCCGCAGTTCGCCGCGGCAGATATCCCGCGCCTGTACTTTCACCGGGGCGATGACCTGTTTATATTCGCGCAGGCCCGGCCCCGGCGTCTGGTCGGAGAAAATCAGCCCATCGAGGCAGAAGTTGTAATTGTTCGGGTAGTCGCCATAATCGCCGCCGAATTTGTACCACACCGCGCCGTTTTCGTCGGTGGCCTGAATACCGTGGTCGCACCATTCCCACACGTAGTGGCCCTGGATGCAGTCGTGCTGGTAGAAGACGTTCTGGTATTCGGTTAAACCGCCGGGACCGTTGCCCATCGCATGGGCGTACTCACAGATAATGCGCGGTTTTTCATGTGGATGTTCGCCAAATTCGTTCATCAGCGGCACGCGGGTGTACATGGTAGAGATGATATCCACCACTTCGGCGTCGCGATCCTCTTCGTAGTGCACCAGCCGGGTATCATCCAGCGCTTTGGTGGCGTGGTACATGGCGCGGATGTTGCAGCCGTAGCCGGATTCGTTACCCAGCGACCAGATGACGATCGACGGATGGTTTTTCTGCGCGTGCACGTGGCGCACGATGCGCTCAACGTAGATGTGTTCCCAGGCCGGGTCGTCGGTGATGGCGCTGAGGTTGCCGACGTTGGCGAAACCGTGGGACTCCACGTCGGTTTCCGCCATCACGAACAATCCGTAGATGTCGCACATTTCATAGAAACGCGGGTCGTTCGGATAGTGAGCGGTGCGTACCGAGTTGATGTTGTGCTGCTTCATCAACAGCAGATCTTTTTCCACGCGATCCATGCCGACCGCGCGGCCTTTCAGATGGTCGTTATCGTGGCGGTTCACGCCGTGCAGCATTACGTAGCGGTTGTTGATGTAGAACAAGCCGTCACGCACTTTGATATCGCGGAAACCGACGCGCTGCGGAATGATTTCCAGCACCTCGCCGGCGGCGTTCTTTAACGTCAGCACCAGATGATAGAGATACGGGCTTTCCGCCGACCACTGCTGCGGCGCGCTCACATCAATTGTGAAGCCGGTATTTAGCTGCTGGCTGACCTGCAGTTGACCGACGTTGCCCGAATAAAGCGCTTTTTCGCCGTCGAACAGGGTATATTCCAGCGTTGCCGCCGCCGTCTGCGGAGCCAGGTTTTCCAGCGTCAGCTGGCAGGAGAGGGTCGCGTCGATGTAGTCATCGTTAAAATCGGTGCGCACGGTGAAATCCTGCACGTGCAGCGGATTTTTCCCCACCAGATAGACGTCGCGGAAAATGCCCGCCGACCACCACATGTCCTGATCTTCAATATAGGTGGAGTCCGCCCACTGCATCACGCGCACGCACAGCAGGTTGTCGCCGGTTTTCACCGCCGCGCTGATATCGAACTCGGCGGTCAGGCGGCTGCCTTTGCTAAAGCCGATGTACTGGCCGTTAACGTAGACTTCGAAATAGGTTTCGACGCCATCGAATTTAATGATGGTTTGTTTGCCCTGCCAGCCGTCGCCGAGGGTAAACAGGCGCTGGTAGGCGCCGGTCGGGTTATCGGTCGGAACATAGGGCACGTCGATGGGGAAGGGGAAACCTTCGTCGGTGTACTGCAGCTGGCCGTGGCCTTCCATCTGCCACATGCCCGGTACGGTAATCGGCCCCCACTCGTTCTGATAGCATGAGGTAAAGCTCTCCGGTACCAGCAACGGGTTGGTGAAGAAGCGGAAGTTCCACTGCCCGCTGAGGGACAGGAAGCGGCTGCTGGTTTCGCGGGCGAAGGTCCGCGCCTGGGCCAGTGAGTCGTAAGAGAAGAAATACGCCCGCGGCGGCAGCCTGTTTTCATGAGTGAGTTGAAGGTTTTCCCAGCGATTCATATCGCCTCCCTGAACGGCTTAATAAGATAAAACTCATTTTAGTAAAACTTTTACTAAATAAAATCGCCAGGGATGATTTACTTTAACTCGATCACAAAATGAACCGCTTTGTGTCGGGTAGCGGCTTCGCCTTACCCGACCTACAGAATGGCGTTCCGGGCA
>NZ_JBEAHW010000040.1:0-138163 GCF_040062085.1 Klebsiella sp. JN_Kp122 | reverse complement strand
ATTTGAAAACCAGAACCTCGCTTAGCACCGTGTCCATATTACGTGGGCAAGATCACACAGTCCCTAAGAATTCACACCCTTTAGGATCACGATTAGTGAGGCGAACAGATTCAGCACCTGTTGCTAAAGGTTTTGCTGAACATCCGGCTAATATGGCAGAAACAACAACTAACATCATGACCTTTTTCATTATATTTCCTTGCCTTATAAAAAATTAATAACCAAAGAATTTGCCAAGTTTTGAAGATTTTTCTTTTTTATGATCGTTGTTACCCATCCCTTCACGGAATGCGTCAGCCTGTGTTTCTGCTGCTCTCTCAGTGGCATAGTTAGCGTTAACCGCTCTCCAATATTCTTTTTCTTCGTGGTAGCAAGTGTCACGGCTAACACCAGTTGCAACACAACGATCAACCCGCTGTTGTTCACTGACACAACCACTTAAAACAGAAATGCTGAGTACTGCCAAACCAATCATTAACTTTTTCATTACCATTCCTACCATCAATTATTAAATATACGAAACAATTAACCATACCTATAATCACATGTTGAAATTATATTAGGATAAGTTTCGAACATTCAGAATAATCAATAAGTGGTATTTTAAATGAAACTATAAAAACAAAAAGACCCCCTTCTCTCGTGCCGACCAAAAAATTTAACCGGTAGGTTGCTACAACCACCGGTCCCCCTTTAGAACCCGCATTCTCTCTGAGAGTGCGGTTTTTTTAATGTTTGTACTCCCCTTCCCTTTGTGACTGCGATTATCCTGATGGTAAATTGTTAAATTCCATCTATCATTCGACTGTATTCGTTATCATCTGGAGCGGACCCAATGAGAGTTAAAGGACTTACCAAAGGATTTTTTATCCTTATTTTACTGATCGTTACCCTGGCCTTTTTTGACGTACTCTCCCCTTACTATTCCGCTATCCTGTGGGCAGCTATCCTGGCGGTGATATTTAATCCGGTAAAAAACAACATCCGTACGCGCATCGGTGAGCGCAACGGTATCGCGGCGTTACTGACCGTCGTGATTATCTGTCTTATTGTTTTCACCCCGTTGGCGATTATCATTTCGTCGCTAGCCTTCGAACTCAACGTGGTCTACACCAAGTTACAGCACAACGACACCCAGTTTCCGACGGTGGTCGCCAACCTGTTTGCCCATCTCCCGAGCTGGGCCAGAAGTTTCCTCTCCGAGCACAATCTCGATAGCGCGGAACAGATTCAGCAGCAGCTGTCCGATGCCGCCCTGAAAGGCGGGCAGTATCTGGCCGGTAGCGCCTTCCTGATTGGTAAAGGGACCTTTGGCTTTACCGTCAGCTTCGGCATTATGTTATACCTGCTGTTCTTCTTGCTGAAGGATGGCCCCTATCTGGTACTTCTGATCCTTGAATCCTTGCCGCTATCCAATTACGTAAAACAACATCTGTTTGCCAAATTCGCCGCCGTCGCGCGGGCGACGGTTAAAGGCACCGTTGCCGTCGCGCTGGCGCAGGGGGCTCTCGGCGGCTTTGCATTCTGGATTGTCGGTCTTGATGGCAGCATTCTGTGGGGCGCTTTAATGGCCTTTCTGTCACTCATTCCGGCGGTGGGCTCCGCCATTATCTGGGTGCCGGCGGCGATTTACCTGTTTGCCACCGGGCAATTGTGGCAAGGGGCGTTTATTGTCGGTTTCTTCGTCATTGTCATCGGCCTGGTGGATAACATTCTGCGTCCGCTACTGGTGGGGAAAGATACCAAAATGCCGGATTATCTGATCCTGATTGCCACCCTTGGCGGCATGGAAATCTATGGCATCAACGGCTTTGTCATCGGCCCGCTGATTGCCGCCTTGTTTATTGCCTGCTGGAACCTGTTATCGGGCCGTGAACACGCCGGGAACGCCGACTTACTGGACGAAGAGTTTATTGAAGAAGCCAAAAACAGCCGCGATGAATAGCTAACGCAAGCCTCAGCTTGCTAGTGCATTTCACTATTCATATTGAAAATAATGGTAAATAACTCTTACCATTCACGACAATAATGTTAGTCTGTATTGGTTAGTAACGATAATAAAGGATGATCAACCGTGAAAAAAATCGCTACGCTTGCTGTTTCTCTGCTGGCCGTTGCCTGTGTTTCCACCAGCGCCTTAGCCGCTGAACAGCCGCTGGAGAAAGTCGCCCCCTATCCGAAAGCGGAAAAAGGGATGAAGCGTCAGGTGATTCAGCTGCCGCAGCAGCAGGATGAATCCGCGTTAAAAGTTGAACTGATGATTGGCCAGACGCTGGAAGTTGACTGCAACCATCACCGCCTGGGCGGTCAACTGGAAAGCAAAACCCTGGAAGGCTGGGGCTATGACTACTATGTCTTTGATAAGCTGACGTCCCCGGTTTCCACCATGATGGCCTGCCCGGACGGTAAGAAAGAGAAGAAATTTATTACCGCTGGTCTCGGCGATACAGGCCTGCTGCGTTACAACAGCAAGCTGCCGATCGTGGTTTATACTCCGGCCAACGTCGACGTGAAATACCGCATCTGGAAAGCTGAAGAAACTATCGGTAATGCCGTTGAGCGTTAATCGCCTGCGGTAATACAAAACGGCAGCCCGAAGGCTGCCGTTTTTGTTATAGCGCGATATCCGCCATCGGTTTGCCGCCGGTCAACGGTTTGAGTTCGGCCTGCGTCACCTCGTCCGCCGCGGTCGTCGGCTCGTAGTGTAGCTCAAGCACTTCACTGGTCCACGCCAGCGCCTGCTCAATAGCGGCTGGGTTACCATCCAGACGCATACCGTAGCTCGGCACGATCTCTTTCATCTTCGCCTGCCAGGCCGGCGTCTGTACTTTGTCTTTGAAGACTTTCTCCAACAGCTGCACCATGATCGGCGCCGCCGTCGATGCGCCAGGAGAAGCGCCCAGCAGCGCGGCTACGGTGCCTTCATCATCGCACACCACTTCGGTGCCAAGGCGCAACACGCCGCCCATCTTCTTATCACGTTTGATAATCTGTACACGCTGACCGGCCTGCCACAGGCGCCAGTCCTCTTTGCGCGCTTCCGGGTAGTACTCGCACAGTGCGGCATGACGATCTTTATCTTTCTGCAATACCTGGCTAATCAGATATTTCACCAGGTCGAAGTTATCCATCCCGACGTTAAGCATCGGCAGAATATTCGAGGTATTCGTCGAGGCCAGCAGATCCCAAAGCGATCCATTTTTCAGGAAACGGGTCGAGAAGGTCGCGAATGGCCCGAACAGCACCACGCGTTTGCCGTCGATAATACGGGTGTCGATATGCGGCACCGACATCGGCGGCGCGCCAACTTCCGCCTGGCCGTAGACTTTCGCCAGGTGATGATTAACCACTTCCGGGTTCTCACACACCAGGAACTGTCCGCCAACCGGGAAGCCCGCGTACTCTTTCGCCTGCGGAATGCCGGTTTCCTGCAGCAGCGTCAGAGCAGCGCCACCCGCGCCAATAAAGATGAATTTGGTTTTGATTGTCCGCTTCTGGTGACGATTGTTGGCATCCGCCAGCGTCACCGTCCAGCTGTTGTCCGCATTGCGCTTAAAACGGCGAACGACGGTACCCAACTGGAGAGAAAAATTATCATGCGTCTGTAGCCCGGCGATCAGCTGGCGAGTGATCTCGCCGTAGTTAACGTCGGTGCCCATTTCGGTACGCGTCGCCGCCACTTTTTGCTGCGGATCGCGACCTTCCATCACCAGCGGCGCCCACTCCTTGATCTGCTGATGATCTTCAGAATAGCGAATACCGCGGAACAGCTCGCTCTGCTGCAGCGCCGCGTAGCGCGCGCGCAGGAAGTTAACGTTGTCTTCACCCCACACAAAGCTCATGTGCGGCACGCTGTTAATAAAAGATTTCGGCTTAGTCAGGATGCCGCGGGTCACCTGGTGGGCCCAAAACTGACGAGAAATATGGAAGGACTCATTGATATCGACCGCTTTGTCGATATTGATTCCATTGGCGGTTTGCGGCGTGTAGTTAAGCTCCATCAGCGCCGCATGGCCGGTACCCGCATTGTTCCAGCCGTTCGAGCTCTCCTCGGCAACGCTGGTCATCTGCTCGACCATGGTAATAGACCAATCCGGCTCCAGTTCCTGCAGCCAGGTTCCCAACGTGGCGCTCATGATACCGCCGCCAATCAACAATACATCCGTCTCTTGCTCATGGCGGGTGTTGGTCCGATTTGTATTGGAACCAACCGCCTGTGAGCTGGGTACGGCCATCTTTTTCTTCATCGGATTTGAGCCTTACTTTTACTCGCTTTTTTTATTTAGCGCAGGTGAAACGATTCTCGGGATCAAAGGTACCACCTGTACTCAAAAATTTAAATATTGTTTAAATTTTAAGTTGAGTTTTGAGATCTGTTATAAAAATGTTTAATAAATGTGTACACAAAATCACTTTTTGTACTGGTATGATGGCGCTTTCCGCGCTATCATCTCCCGTTCTGTGATGGAGCGCACGCCAACGGCGGCATGCCTCAATTCAAATTTTTTATCATCCGCGAACTTTTATGCCCTCAACTTCCCGCTCTCTCTCTCCGGCGTTGATAACACGCGAGACCCTTGCTGGCGTGCTGACTGCCCTGGCGTTAATTCCTGAAGTCATTTCATTTTCGGTCATTGCCGGCGTTGACCCGCAGGTCAGCCTGATTGCTTCGGTGGTGCTCTGTCTGGCGATGTCGGTTCTTGGCGGGCGCCCGGCGATGGTGACGGCGGCGGCAGGTTCTGTCGCACTGGTGATCGGCCCGATGGTACATCAGCATGGCGTAGGGTATATTCTGCCTGCTGTCATTTTGGCTGGTATTATTCAAATTTTGTTTGGGATATGCGGTATGGCGCGGTTAATGCGCTTTATCCCGCCACCGGTGATGACCGGGTTTGTTAATGCGCTAGGCATTCTTATTTTTTTCGCCCAGGTTCCCCATTTCTGGAGCAGGCAGCCGCTCATCGTCGGCCTTTTCGTTCTGACGCTGCTCATCGTGCTGTGGGCGCCGCGTTTTATCAAAGCCGTGCCGGCGCCGCTTATTGCTATCGTCCTCCTTACTGCTTATACCGTCACCAGCGGGCAGCTCCTGCCGACCGTGGGTGATGAAGGCGCTATGGGCGGCGGTCTGCCGGGCTTCAACGCGCTGGCGGTGCCGCTGGATTTAAACACCTTAAAAATTATCTGGCCCTGCGCCCTGAGTATCGCCTTTGTCGGCCTGATGGAATCGCTGCTGACGGCAAAGCTGGTGGACGATCTCACCCATACGCCGTCAAATAAGTCGCGTGAGAGCGCAGGACTGGGGATCGCCAATATCCTCGCGGGCTGCTATGGCGGCATCGCCGGATGCGCGATGATCGGCCAGACTATCGTTAACGTAGAAATGGGCAAGGCGCGCAGCCGCCTATCGACGATAGTGGCCGGTATGGTACTGCTGCTTCTGGTGACGGTGCTAAGCCAGGTGATGGCCAAAATTCCAATGCCGGTACTGGCCGGGGTCATGGTGATCGTGGCGGTGAAAACCTTCAGCTGGCAGAGTATTCGCCCAACCGCGCTGGCGCGCAATCCATGGCCGGAAACGGTGGTCATGGCAGCGACCGTCGTCGTGACGGTCACTACCAGTAATCTGGCGATCGGCGTACTGGCGGGGCTTATCGCAATGGCGCTCATCCCTCGCCGCCTGCGCGTAAAAGCGCAGCTTACATCAGAAACAGCGTCGCCAGACCAAGGAAAATAAAGAAGCCGCCGGTATCGGTAATCGCGGTGATCATCACGCTGGAGCCAACCGCCGGATCGCGCCCCAGCTTGACCATCACCATCGGGATGATAACCCCCATCATCGCCGCCATCAGCAGGTTGAGCATCATCGCCAACGTCATTACCCCGCCAAGCTGCGGGTCATCGTACAGCCACCAGGTGATAGCGCCCATTATCCCGCCCCATACCAGGCCATTAATCAGCGCGACGCCCATCTCGCGCAGGATGAGGAAGGTAAAACTTCCCGGCTGGATCTGCTGCAGCGCCATCGCGCGGACGATCATGGTGATCGTCTGATTGCCGGTATTCCCACCAATCCCGGCGACGATCGGCATCAGCGAGGCCAGGGCCACCAGCTGCGAAATCGTATGTTCAAAGCCGTCGATCACCCGTGAAGCGATAAACGCCGTACAGAGGTTCACCGCCAGCCACGCCCAGCGGGTTTTCACCGCTTTGCTCACCGGCGCAAAAACATCATCATCTTCGCTCAGACCGCCCATCCGGCGCAGGTCGTTATCGGTCTCTTCGTACACCACATCGACGATCTCATCGATGGTCAAACGCCCCATCAGCTTGCCGTCGGCATCAATCACCGCAGCACTCAGTAAGTCATCACGCTCGAAGGTACGCGCCACTTTTTCCGCCTCTTCCTGCGGCTGGAAAGTCACCGGATCGCCTTCCATCACTTCGCCAACGCGCTTTTGCGCATCATTGAGCAGAATAGTCTGCAGCTCCAGCTCGCCAAGCAGCAGTTTATTACGGGTGGTGACGAACAGTTTATCGGTGTTTTCCGGCATTTTGCCCAGACGGCGCAGATAGCGCTGTACCGCCGCCAGAGTGGCTTCCGGGCGAACGGTAATCACCTCAAACTCCATGATCGCGCCGACGGTGTTATCGGCGTAGCGCATCATCTGACGAATGCGCGCACGTTTATCCGGCGGCAGCGTCGCCAGCAGGCGGCCGGTTAAGTCGCGCGGCAGGTGCTGCAACAGGTAAACCTGTTCATCAATATCCAGCGATTGCAGGGCAAATATCAGGTCGTGATCGCTCATCTTGTCGATGAGATCGCCCCATACGCTCTCTGATGCCTCCAGCAGCACTTCGCCGCGCTTGTCATCGGCAACCAGCCCCCACAGCGCGGTACGCGCGTCATAGGGCAGCGCTTCCAGGGCATCGGCGAGATCCGGCGGCGGCAAATGCGACACCAGCACTTCCACTTCCGCCAGGTCATCGGCCAGCGTCCCTTCATCATAGCGCTCCGCGAGGGTGAGTTTCCCCAGCAGCGCGGAGGTGACGGCTTTATCAGTGCTTAATAGCCAAATCAGGCGGGCGCGTTCTTCATCGCGTAATCGGGCGCTTTTTTTATGCAAAACGGACATCGCTCGGGCAATCCTTGTGAGAATAGAAGTCGACCTGCATGGCCGCAGCCATAAGCATAGCGCGAGGAGGGGGAAATAATAACCGCCAGCAATTTATCTGCCGTAAAAAACAGCAATATGGCCCGAACGGGCGAGCACGCCCGATCGGGTAACCAGCAAAACCGTCAGGCAGTACGCGCGACCGCATCGCGGGTCGCCAGTTCGCGCTCAACGCCGGTGAGCTCGCTAAGCTTGCCGCTGCGCATCTCCAACAGGCGATCGGCATGCTGGAAATAGTGATCATCGTGGCTGATAGCAAACACGGTTTTCCCCATTTGCTGCATCAACGGTAATAACACCTGATAAAACTCGCGGCGGAAATGCGGATCCTGATCCGCAGCCCACTCATCGAGCAAAATGATATCGCGCTCTTCGGCCAGCGCCAGCAGCAGCGCCACGCGTTTTTTCTGCCCTTTAGACAGCTTCAGATCGAGGATTTTCCCCTCTTCCAGCTGCAGCTTGTGGTCCATCTTCAGATACGCCAGCCACTTCGCGACTAACGCCGGATCGGCGCGTTCGCCTTTTGGTCCTAACAGACGGTCGAATAGCCAGACATCGGTAAATACCGCCGAGAACAGTTTACGGTAATCTTCTGGTTTTTCCGCCGCCAGCGGTTGCCCATCGAGCAGGATCTGCCCGGAGATCGGTTGATACAGCCCGGTCAACAACATTGCCAGCGTCGATTTACCGCTGCCATTGCCGCCAATCAGAAACACCAGTTCGCCGCGTTTGAGAGTCAAATTAATCGGCCCGACGGCAAAACTGTTATCCGGGTAGTGGAACGACACGTCGCGCAGCTCCAGGGTCTGCCAGTGCGGATGCGCCTGCGGCTCGGGGAAACCGGCGCGATAAGGCGCCAGCGCGAACTGATGCAGTTTATTGAATGCCACCTGGGCGCTGAGCAAGGTCGGCAGCGCCCCCACCGCCGACAGCAGCGGCGTGCGCAGGAATAACAGCGTCAGAGAATAGGTCGCCGCCACCGCGGTATTGGCCCACCCGAGGCCATTCGCCATCCAGAACACCAGACCGATGGCGCCAAGCATCATGATATTCGACCAGTTCACCGCGCTCAGGTGGAACGTATCGGCGCGGATGATGTGGTGGCGATAGTCGCGGGCATCCGGCAGATACAGCTGATTAAAAACGTATTCGGCGCGTTCGCGGTTGAGCGTCAGCTCTTTGCGCCCTTCCAGCACCGTCTGATAATCATGATACAGCTTATCTTCGGTCTCGCGCAGCGTCGCCATATGCTTATAGACGCGCGCCACCAGCACAAAGCCGCCCCAGATGGTGACCGCCATCCAGACCGCGGTCACCAGCATCATTTTACCGGACAGAAACGCCAGGTAGGCGGCGGACCCGAAGGTCAGAATAATGCCCTGCACCAGCTCCGGCAGGCGCACAAAGGCAATGGTAATGTTACGCACGTCGCTGGTTAAGCCCGCCAGCAGCGAAGCGCTGCCGATTTTTTCGATCTTTTCGATTTGGGTGTCGAGAATGCGTTTAATAAATTCGCCGCGCAGGCGATAGACAAAGTGGTGGCCAAGCGTGGTTAACGCCAGCTGCGAGCCGAGCGTGACCGCCATCAACAGCAGCAGCAGGCCGAGAAACTCCGGCAGCACGGTGAGCGAGGTATCCACAAGGGAAATCAGGCGCAGGTTAATAAAGGCGATAAGCCCGATACCCAGCGCCGCGCTGAGCAAACTGAGCGCCATGACGGCAATGAACGGCCAGCGGTACTGGCGCCAAACAAGAACAAGTAATTCCATAAGCTACGATCCGGACAAGCAAACAGCCAGCAGTTTAAACGGCTTGCCGACGACAGCAAGAATAATTCTTATTTTTGTTTTTGCCGGCCTCCCGCGAGGCGAAACGTGAGGTTATAACGACAGGCGCCGGTCAGCGGGTGCTCCCCCGGTTTAAGCGGCTGGATGCCGTGATAAAAGAGCCGTGATTCGCCGCCCCACACCACCACATCGCCATGCTCCAGCAGCAGCCGACGCAGCGGATCGTTACGTTTCAACCCGCCAAATTGAAACACCGCCGGCAGTCCCAACGACACCGAAACGATAGGCGCGCGCAAATCCCGCTCGTCTTTATCCTGATGCAGCGACAGCTTCGCGCCCGGCTGGTAGCGGTTAATCAGACAGGCGTCCGGGGAGAAATGCGCATAACCCGCCTCCTGCGCCGCCTCCGCCGCCAGTTGCTGAAAAATCAATGGCATCGGCGGCCAATGTTCGCCGGTCAACGGATCGCCAGGCGCATAGAGATAGCCGTGCATATCGGTTGTCCAGCCGAGTTGGCCACAGTTGGTCATGGCCACCGACATGGTATTACCACCTGGGGTCACCATCTGGCGGAACGGAGAAGCGCTGGCCACCCCGGCGATGGCCTGCAGCAGCGCCGGCGCGCGCTGCACGGCGAAGCGGCGTAATATCATCGCTCCGGGGGCCAGCGGCTCCTGCCAGGGCGGCGTATCGGCAAACAGATCGAGCATTATTTCTCCCGCATTTTTGCTTCGCGCGCCAGCAGCAGCGCTTTACGTTCGCTTCCCCAACGATAGCCGGAAAGCGCCCCGCCCTCACGCACTACCCGATGGCAAGGAATGACTATCGCCAGCTTATTGGCAGCGCAGGCCCCGGCTACCGCTCTGACCGCGCGCGGTTGACCGATGCTGTGCGCCACCTCGCTGTAGCTACGGGTTTCGCCTGCCGGGATCTGGCGTAAGGCTTGCCAGACCCGCTGCTGGAAAGCGGTACCGCGAATATCCAGCGGCAAATTCACCGCCTGCTGCGGATTATCCAGATGGGCAACCACCTGCGCCACGCGTTCGGTAAACGTATCATCACCCGGCTGCAATTGGGCGCCGGGAAACAAGCTCGCCAGCTCCGCATATAACGCCTTATCGTCATCGCCCAGCAACACAGCGCATACGCCACGTTCGCTGAACGCCACCAGGCACCGGCCAGAGGCGCTATCGCTGCAAACCCAGCTAATCAATATATCTGCGCCGCCGCGTTTAAACTGGCGGGCGGTCATGCCCAGCGTCTCGTTTGCCTGGCGATAATAGCTGGCGGAATCAGGGAAGCCGGCGGCTAATGCCGCGCTGGTGACGTTCTGGCCGTGGCTTAATGCTTCGCGTAGGCGCCGCGCGCGCCACGCCTGCTGCCAGGCCTTGGGCGTAAGTCCAGTGACGGATTTAAAAATGCGATGGAAATGAAACGGGCTGACCGCCAGCTGCTGCGCCAGCGCCTCAAGGGTGATTGGCGCCTCTTGCTCCAGCAGACGGCAGGCGGCGGCAACCTTCTCGACCCGCTGTTGGTCCGGGTCGAGATTATCCGGCCGACACCGTTTACAGGGGCGATATCCGGCGGCCTTTGCGGCTTCGACATCAGCATAAAAGCGGACATTCTCCCGTAGCGCGCGCCGTGAACGGCACGAGGGACGGCAGCAGACGCCGGTGGTCAACACGGCGAAGACAAACTGCCCGTCGGCGCTGGCGTCGCGTTCGCAGACCGCCTGCCAGCGGCGGTCATCGTTAGTCATATCGGCAATCATCGGTTTCATAGCGGGCTCCTGCTGTAAGTGTATCCTTACTTTGCGCCTGGCTCCGCTCTAAAAAACTGCGCTTCTTGCTTTTTAATTCTGCTCGCCGACCAGGAAGGTGCGGAACTGCGGCGACATCCAGGTCTTAAAGCCGTCGCCCTCTTTCACAATCATATACACCGCCAGTCCCTGCTCGTGTGCCACCTGTTGCGCTTTTTCCGGCCCTAACACCATCAGCCCGGTATCCCAGCCGTCGGCTTCCAGCGCCGTCGGCGCAATCACCGTCACCGAAACCAGCTTATGGTTGATGGGGTGCCCGGTTTGCGGATCGATAACGTGAGAAATACGTTTGCCATCCAGCTCGTAGTAGTTGCGATAGCTGCCGGAGGTGCTGATGCCGTGGCCGTTGATATCGACTATTGCCTGGACGGCGTTTTCACGGTCGGTCGGTTTTTGAATCGCTACCCGCCACGGTTTATCGTCGCCGTTCATCCCGCGGCTGACCAGCGCGCCGCCAACCGATACCAGATAGCGGGCAATTCCTTCCTGTTCCATCAGGCGCGCCAGATGATCGGCGGCATAGCCCTCGCCGACGGTGGAAAGATCGACAAATAAATCCGCAATATCTTTTTGCAGATACTGTTGATCGGCGCGGTTAATCACCGTCAGATGCTGCAGCCCGGTACGCGCTTTTGCCGCCGCGATTTGCTGCTCCGTCGGCGTTTTTACCGGCTGCTTATCCGGGCCAAATCCCCATAGATTGACCAGCGGCCCGACGGTAACATCCATCGCTCCGGCGGTTTTGGCGCCAATACGCAGCGACAGAGTGACGATATCCGCCATCGCTTCGCTCACCGGCCACGGTTCGGTGGTGGCGGCATGATTGAAGCGCATCAGCGCGGAGTCGTTTTTCCAGGTCGAAAGCAGCAGATCGTCGCCGTCGAGCTGCGCCTGAACTTTATGGCGTAAATCTTCGGCTTTCGCCGGATCCAACCCGACGACGCTAACGCGCCAATAGGTCCCCATCGTTTTGCCATCGAGCACGGTGGCGGCGGATTTTGGCGTGGCCGGGGATGTCGCGGAATCACAGCCGGTAAGCAGAACGCAGAGGCCGAAAAAGGCGGCGCGGAAAAAGGTGGTATCCATGAAAACGGGCTCCTGTTACAAAGGCAGCAAGAGTATACCAGTGAGGTTAAACCGGGCATAAAAAAAGGCGCCCGCAGGCGCCTTTTTCAACACTTCAGGTTGCTTAGAACTGGTAAACCAGGCCCAGAGCAACAACGTCGTCGGTAGAGATACCGGCGTTACGAGTGAAGTTGTTTTCGTCCAGCAGGTTGATTTTGTAATCAACGTAGGTGGACATGTTTTTGTTGAAGTAGTAGGTCGCGCCCAGGTCAACGTATTTCAGGATATCCTGGTCACCGTAACCGCGCTCCAGATCCTTACCTTTGGACTGCAAGTAAGCGACGGACGGACGCAGACCGAAGTCGAACTGGTACTGAGCAACGACTTCGAAGTTCTGCGCTTTGTTAGCAAAGCCCAGGGAACCTGCGCGAGTTGCGTTGTAGGTCTGGGTGTACTGAGTCGCCAGGTAAATGTTGTTGGCGTCGTATTTCAGACCACCGGTGTAGGTTTCAGCATCGTCACCACGGCCCAGAGCCAGTTGGGTATTCTGGTCGCCGGTACGTTTAGAGTGGGAGTACGCGAAACCTGCGCTGATGCCGTCCCAGATATCATAGGTCAGAGAGGTACCGAAACCGTCGCCGTTCTGTTTCAGAGCTTCACGGCCGTTGTTGGTCGGAGAAGTACCTTCACCGCTTACACTGCCGTTTTTACCCTGGTACTGCAGAGCAAAGTTCAGGCCGTCAACCAGACCGAAGAAGTCAGAGTTACGGTAGGTGGCAACGCCGTTAGCACGAGACTGCAGGAAGTTGTCGGAACCGTAGGTGTCGCCGCCGAATTCAGGCAGAACGTCGGTCCAGGAAGTCACATCGTAAACAACGCCGTAGTTACGACCGTAGTCGAAAGAACCCGCGTCGCCGAATTTCAGACCCGCGAAGGCCAGACGAGTCCAGGATTGATCGCTGGAACTTTCAGTGTTGTTCGCCTGAACGTTGTATTCCCACTGGCCGTAACCGGTCAGTTGGTCGTTGATCTGGGTTTCGCCTTTCACGCCGATACGCATGTAGGTCTGGTCGCCGTCTACGCTCTTGTCGTCAGAGAAGTAGTGCAGACCATCAATTTTACCGTACAGGTCTAATTTGTTGCCGTCTTTGTTATAAATTTCAGCCGCATTTGCTGCGCCCGCTACCAGCAGTGCTGGTACCAGGAGGGACAGTACTTTAACTTTCATGTTATTAACCCTCTGTTTGTTATATGCCTTTTATTATTGCCACTGCTTACTGATTACCCTTCTAATCAGTCGGCTGTATTCATTGTGCTGCAAAATGCAGAATAATCCAACAAGAATATGATACGAAAACTTCTAAGGTGTTTCAAAATGCGCACAAGATGTTTCAATTTGTAAATTCAAAGGAACTTTTTACGCACGATAAAGGTCGCCAAAATAAGCACCAAAAATCAAAAAAATAATATTTATATTTAAAATCATAGAATTAAAAGCAAGAAAATGTATAGCACTGAATGGTAAAACAAAATCTTCCCCGAAGACTAAAATAATCATCGCTATCATCATTAACTTTATTTATTACCGTCATTCAGTTCTGAATGTCTGTTTACCCCTATTTCAACCGGATGCCTCGCATCCGGTTTTTTTTACCCTTCTTTACGTATCTTTAATTATGCTGTGCTAACGCAGAAAAAAATAACGACTATTAATCAATCAATTCCGAATAAAAGTCAGCCTATTTCGCCAATTTCTTGTTTTTTCGTGCTATTTATCTGCAACAAATCCCGGTTAATTGTACAAGATCAATTCAACTGTACATATTCGTCGCATCTATGGTTTTGAGAGTAATCTCAGCATTAAAAGATCCCTCAACGTCAATCTATTGTATGGATTTACCGCGTTAGCCTTTATACTTCCTGCCAGTATTCGTTGTGCTGCCCGTCAATATGGCGCAACATCCTGTTTACAAACATTACTGAGCAGCTCTGCCACGCGATGACCCAAAAAAAATTCTCCCTGATCCCCGGCAGCATCACCCGGTTCTTCATTTTGATGGTTATCGTCTTGCTCGCGACGATGGGCGTGATGATCCAAAGTTCGGTCAATACCTGGCTAAAAGACAGAAGTTACCAGGTGGTTGATATTAGCCATGCTTTGCACAAGCGCATTGATACCTGGCGTTACGCCACCTGGCAGATTTATGACAATATCGCCGCCACCAGCTCAAGTACCTCTAGCGATGGCCTGCAAGAGACGCGGCTGAAGCAGGACGTCTACTATCTGGAAAAACCTCGACGCAAAACCGAGGCGTTGATTTTCGGATCTCATGACAGCTCGACGCTTGAGATGACGCAGAAGATTTCTAACTACCTCGATATTTTATGGGGCGCGGAAACCATTCCCTGGTCGATGTATTACCTGAATGGGCTTGATAACAGCCTGATTCTGGTCTCTACCCTGCCGCTGAAAGATCTGTCCTCGAGTTTTAAAGAATCGACGATTAGCAGCGTGGTGGAATCCCGCCGTGCCGAAATGCTGCTGCAGGCAAATACGCTGGACGAAAGGGAAACCTTTTCTTCGTTGCGCCATCTGACGTGGCAAAATGGCCACTACTTCACACTACGCACCACCTTTAACCAGCCGGGTCATTTGGCAACAGTAGTCGCTTTCGACTTACCGATTAACGATCTCATCCCTCCCAGCATGTCGCTGGACAGTTTCCGTCTGGAGCCAGATCCGGCACAAAATGCCGCTAGCAATCCGGACAAAGAAGCCGTTGATAACGTCAGCATCAGCTTTAATGGCCTGCGTATTGAGATAACCACCGCTATCAATACCACCGGCATGCGGCTGGTGTGGGTCGTGCCATTCAGCACTATGCTAATGGAATCCTTACAGAATATTTTACTGCCGCTGCTGCTTACCATTGGCCTTCTGGCGTTAACCCTGTTTGGCTTTACCACTTTCCGCAACTATAGCGGCCGCCGTACCTCTGGCAACGTTAGCGCGGCCCCCGCTGCAGCGAATAGCGAATTGCGCGCTCAGCGCGCAATTAATGAAGAGATAGTTTCTTTGCTACCGTTGGGTCTGTTGGTCCACGATCAGGAAGCCAACCGCACCATTATTAGTAACCCAATTGCCGATCATCTGCTGCCTCATCTCAACCTGCAGAACATCACCAATATGGCCGATCAGCATCAAGGGGTGATTCAGGCGACGATCAATAATGAACTTTATGAAATCCGCCAGTACCGCAGCCAGGTGGCTCCTCGCACGCAGATCCTGATTATTCGCGACCAGGATAGAGAAGTGATGGTGAACAAAAAACTCAAACAGGCCCAGCGTCTGTATGAGAAAAATCAGCAGGGGCGCATCGCCTTTATGCAGAATATTGGCGCCGCGCTGAAAGACCCGGCGCAGGCTCTGGCGCAGGAGGCGGCGGCCGTCGGGATTCATGAAAGCCGCAAACTGGCGCAGCACGCTGATGAACTGGTTCATCTTGTCGATGAGATTCAGTTGGCGAACTTACTGGAAAGCGATACCTGGAAAACCACCCCCGGTCTGTTCTCCATTCAGGGCTTAATAGATGAAGTGGTTCCTGAAGTCCTGCCGATGGTGAAACGCAAAGGACTTCAGCTGTTAATCAATAATGCGCTGCCGGCCAATGAGCAGCGCTACGGCGACCGCGACGCGCTGCGCCGCACGCTATTACTTCTGATTCAATACGCGATCACCACCACCCCCATCGGTAAAATTACTCTTGAGGTGAGCAAAGATGAATCTGCCGACGATCGTCTGACCTTCCGTATCCTCGATACCGGCAATGGCGTGAGCGGCAATGAAATCGATAATATGCACTTCCCGTTCCTTAATGAGACGCAAGCCGACCAGTACGGCAAAGCCAACGCCCTCACCTTCTGGCTGTGCGACCGGTTAACTCGCAAGCTTGGCGGACAGCTTAATATTAAGGCGCGGGAATCGCTCGGTACGCGCTACTCGCTACACCTTAAAATGGCGGCAAGTGAGGAAGAGAGAGACTCCGGCGAACACCTGCTGGACGATGTGGTCGTGATGATTGACATTACCGCCAATGAAGTGCGCCGCATCGTGACGCGTCAGTTAGAGAGCTGGGGCGCAAGCTGTATCACCCCGGACGAAAGGCTCACAAGTCAAGAGTATGATCTCTTTTTAACGGATAATCCGTCTAATCTTACTGCTTCAGGCTTGCTTTTAAGCGATGATGAGGTTGGGATACGCAAAATTGGCCCAGGTCAGTTGAGCGTCAATTTTAATATCAGCACTGCCATGCAGGAAGCTATCCTGCAGCTGATTGAGCAGCAGCTGGCGCAAGAAGAGGTTCAGCCCTCCTCAACAGGAAATGAGGGGAATGCGGAACTCCATGCCAGCGGCTATTACGCGCTGTTTGCCGACACGGTACCGGATGATGTTCAGAGATTGTATACTGAATTCACCACCAGCGATTTCGCTGCGCTGGCGCAGACCGCTCACCGCCTTAAAGGCGCGTTTGCTATGCTTAATTTGATACCCGGCAAGCAGTTATGTGAAGCGCTTGAGCATCTGATTCATGAACGAGATACTCAAGGTATAGAAAAATACATCAGCGACATTGACGGTTACGTCAAGAGCTTGCTGTAGCAAGGTAGCCTAATACATGAACAATATGAACGTAATTATTGCCGATGACCATCCGATCGTACTGTTCGGCATTCGCAAATCACTTGAGCAGATCGAGTGGGTGAATGTTGTTGGCGAATTTGAAGATTCCACAGCCCTGATTAACAACCTTCCTAAGCTTGACGCGCACGTTTTGATTACCGACTTGTCGATGCCTGGCGACAAATATGGCGATGGGATCACCCTGATCAAATACATCAAACGCCATTTCCCGGAGCTGTCGATCATTGTCCTGACGATGAACAACAACCCGGCGATCCTGAGCGCAGTACTGGATCTCGACATTGAAGGGATCGTGCTGAAACAGGGCGCGCCGACCGATCTGCCGAAAGCGCTGGCCGCGCTGCAGAAAGGCAAAAAGTTTACCCCGGAAAGCGTCTCCCGCCTGCTGGAGAAAATCAGCGCCGGCGGCTATGGCGACAAACGCCTGTCGCCGAAAGAGAGTGAAGTTCTGCGTTTGTTCGCTGAAGGCTTCCTGGTCACCGAAATCGCCAAAAAGCTGAACCGCAGCATCAAGACCATCAGTAGCCAGAAGAAATCGGCCATGATGAAGCTGGGCGTTGAAAATGATATCGCGCTGCTGAACTACCTCTCTTCCGTTTCTCTCACCTCAACGGATAAAGAGTAATTCACATTTCCCGGATGGCGGCAAGCCGCCGTTTCCGGGCCATTCTGAAGGCTTATTCCCCCCCGGAAAGCATCGCGCTCCGGGGCGATCTCAACACGATAAAGTGCGACTTCAGCTTGTTTTTCTGGCTTTACGCACCTGCGCGGCATAGGTGGCCAGCGTGTGCTTGAGGATATCCAGCGTCACTGGTTTTGACAGACAGCTATCCATTCCCGACTCCAGACAGCGTTGTTTTTCTTCCGCCAGCGCGTTTGCCGTCACGCCAATAACCGGTAGCGTCATCTCCAGTTGACGGATCCGCTGCGTCAGACGGTAACCATCCATGTTTGGCATGTTCACGTCGCTGAGAACAATATCAATATGTTGTTTACTCAGGACGTTAAGCGCATCGACGCCATCATTGGCCGTCACGCATTGATAACCCAGTGAGCCAAGCTGATCGGCCAACAGGCGGCGGTTAATCGGGTGATCGTCGACCACCAGAATCATCATGTCGTCATTGCTGACCGTTGGCGCGTCGTGAGCCGACAGCGCCGGACCATTCTCTTCTACCGCCAGCACCAGATGCAGCAGGCGTCCCAGCAACGGCAGAAGTTCATGCGGCGTGGTGACGCTATGCAACCACTCTCCCGGCGCGCGCTCAACGGGGATACCGATATGCCGACGGCAGAAGATCACCGCAGCGCTTCCCGGCCAACGCCCGCTGAGTTCATCATCGGTTAATAAAATATCGTCAGCGGCTGGCGTCTGGCCAGCAAATTGCCGTACCGTCAGACCATGATATTGCAGCAACGATTCGATAAACAGCGCCAGTGACGTATTATGAATCGCCAGCCAACAGGTGCTGTTGCTGTGCTGTTCGGCCAACAGCGGCGGCATCTGCTGCATGCCGTATAACGGAATGCGAATGGTGAAACGGCTCCCCATGCCGGGTTCAGTTTCCACGTCAATGTCGCCATCCATCATGCTGATGAGTTTTTCACAGATAGCCAGTCCCAGGCCGGTTCCCTGGAAATTACGCTGCACCCCGGTACCAACCTGGAAGAACGGGTCGAACAGGCGCACAACCTCTTTCGCCGGGATCCCTTCGCCGGTATCACGTACGCTAATTTGCAGATAGTCGCCGGCGCGCCGTACATGCAGCACGATACAGCCGGTATCGGTAAATTTAATGGCGTTACTCAGCAGGTTGGAAATGACCTGCTGCAGGCGCATCGGGTCGCCAATCATCGTCTGCGGGACATCCGGCTCAATGAAGCAGTACAGTCCAAGCTGCTTGCGCACTACCAGCGGTAGATAGTTCGCCGAAATATGATTCATCACCTCGCGCGGCGAAAACTCTCGTGGCTCGATTTTGAGCTGCTCAGACTCAATTTTCGAGAAGTCGAGAATATCGCTGATAATCTTCAAAAGCAGGCTGGAGGAGTTATTCATCGCCGTCACCAGCCGATCGACGCCCTTCGGCAACGCTTTGGTCTGCAGCAGGTCGAGGTTGCCAATAATGCCGTACAGCGGCGTACGCAGCTCGTGGCTGACGGTGGCGAGGAACATCGATTTCGACTGACTGGCCTGCTCCGCCGCCTGGGCCATCTCCTGCAGCGACTCTTCCATTTTCACACGGGCGGAAACGTCAACCAGCACGCAAATCGCGACGTTTTCATTACGATATCGCGAGTGTACAAAACTAATCTGCAGGTTGGTGTTGTTGCTGGTTAACACGTCGACGAAGTTGACCTGCTGGCCGCAAATAATCTGCGTGAGCCGCTGGCGGTCTTCGTGCGTCAACATATTCAGATAGTTATGCGCCAGTTCGTTACTCAGTATATTGGTGCCGTCCTGCGTGCGTAGAATGCAGATCCCGACGGGTGCAGAGGCAACGATTTTACGGTTGAACTGCTCATGTTCCTCCAGCCGTTGAGCGTCGTTTTCCGCCGGTATAAAGATCCGCCGTTCATACATACGCGCCAGCGCGAACAGGATCGCGCCGGTCAGGATATTCAGCACGATAGCGTTGAGGATCAGCATCCTGATACGCTCCAGCACCTGATCGACGGAAACCGAATAGACAATGCTCAGTGATGATGGCAGCAGGCTCTTTTTCAGCACCAGCTCGCGGAAACCAGAGCTGTAGCCAAACCACATCCGCTCCTGCATCCAGCGGGTTTCCGGTTTAATGCTGTTATCCGGCCCGGCAAGGGAAATGAGCTGCTGACCGTTATCGTCGAGGATCGTCACGCTCATCGGCAGGCTACCTGGCGTAAAGAAGCTCTCCATGCGGATAGTCTGCTCAACGCCGAGCATCGCCTGCAGGCGGTTAGCCATGTAGATTGGCGTCAGAGCATAGAAATAACCGACGCCTGGACGCACGCCCTGGCTAATCCAGAACAGGTTATTGCCGCGCTCGTTTTGCGGCGCATCGCGATATTGTTCGATACGCTGATGCAGCACCTTCAGCGCCTGATCGCGCTCCAGCGGCATATCGCGCAGGCCGAAGTTAGCCATGCAGAGGTTGTCGCTGCCAATTAAAAAAATACGGTTCAGGTCGTAGGCGGCAGAGAAATTATCCCGCCAGTAGCGCATGAACCACGCCAGCGATTGCAGTGAGTTGCGCCAGGCGCCGCTCATTGCGCCGCAGTCGGAATCCGGATACAGCGGTTCAAAATTAGGGATTGTGATATTGCCGCTATTGGCAAGTAACGCGCTACCCTCGCTCCCGGTCGCCGCGCGGTTGCCTGCGACGTACTTCAGCTCTTTAATGACATCCGCAGTCCGCTGGATGTAGCGCTGCGCCTGGTCGGCGTTAAGATTCAGCTCCTGACGAATTTCCGATTCACGTTCATGCAATGCGTTAACGATATAAAACACGGAGACAAAGGCAATTAGCATCCATAGCAGAACCGCCAGCGCTCTGAACAGATAACGAGAAACCTTTAAGGTCGTATGAAACGAGGCAAGATATTTCAATGGGGCAATGCTCGGTCGTCAGGGGCTCAACAGAATGGGGTTAAAGTAGCGGTAAATGGGCTTTGCCGCAATGTTAATGCAAAAAGGGCCGGGATAACACCCGGCCCTTTCAGAACATTTACCTGCGACGATTACTCTTCGTCTTCGGCGATGTCGTCGTCAGCGTCGTTTTCCGGCGCAATATCATCATCGCCTTCCGCTACGCTGCCATCGATGGCATCCAGTTCTTCGTCGTCAACCGGCTCAGCCACGCGCTGCAGGCCGACAACGTTTTCATCTTCCGCGGTACGGATCAGAATCACGCCCTGAGTATTACGACCCACGATGCTCACTTCAGAAACGCGAGTACGCACCAGGGTGCCCGCATCGGTAATCATCATGATCTGGTCGCAATCATCGACCTGCACGGCGCCGACCACGGAACCGTTACGTTCGGTGACCTTAATAGAGATAACGCCCTGCGTCGCACGCGACTTGGTCGGATATTCTTCGGCCGCGGTACGCTTGCCGTAACCGTTTTGCGTCACGGTCAGGATCGCCCCTTCGCCACGAGGAATAATCAGCGACACGACGCTATCTTCGCCCGCCAGCTTGATACCGCGTACGCCAGTTGCGGTACGGCCCATCGCGCGAACGGCGTCTTCTTTAAAGCGCACCACTTTACCAGCGGCGGAGAACAGCATCACTTCGTCCTGGCCAGAAGTCAGATCGACGCCGATCAGTTCGTCGCCTTCGTTCAGATTGACGGCAATGATACCGGCAGAACGCGGGCGGCTGAACTCGGTCAATGCCGTTTTCTTCACGGTACCGCTGGCGGTCGCCATAAAGACGTTAACGCCCTCTTCGTACTCGCGAACCGGCAGGATAGCGGTGATACGCTCGTCAGCTTCCAGCGGCAGCAGGTTGACGATTGGTCGACCACGCGCGCCGCGGCTAGCTTCCGGCAACTGATACACTTTCATCCAGTACAGACGACCACGGCTGGAGAAGCAGAGGATCGTGTCATGGGTGTTGGCCACCAGCAGACGGTCGATAAAGTCTTCTTCTTTAATACGCGCTGCCGATTTACCTTTACCGCCACGACGCTGCGCTTCGTAGTCGGTTAACGGTTGATATTTCACATAGCCTTGGTGCGACAGGGTCACGACAACATCTTCCTGGTTAATCAGGTCTTCGATATTGATATCAGCGCTGTTGGCGGTGATTTCGGTACGACGTGCATCGCCAAACTGTTCTTTAACCAGCTCCAGCTCTTCGCGAATAACTTCCATCAGACGATCGGCGCTGCCCAGGATGTGCAGCAGCTCGGCAATCTGATCCAGCAGCTCTTTGTACTCGTCGAGCAGTTTTTCATGCTCCAGACCGGTCAGTTTCTGCAGACGCAGATCCAGAATCGCCTGAGCCTGCTGTTCGGTCAGATAGTACTGGCCGTCACGCACGCCGAACTCTGGCTCCAGCCATTCCGGACGTGCGGCGTTATCGCCGGCGCGCTCCAGCATCGCGGAGACATTGCCCAGATCCCATGAACGCGCGATTAAACCCGCTTTTGCTTCCGCCGGCGTCGGCGCGCGGCGAATCAGTTCAATGATCGGATCGATGTTAGCCAGCGCAATCGCCAGCGCTTCAAGGATATGCGCACGGTCGCGCGCCTTGCGCAGTTCGAAAATAGTACGACGAGTGACAACTTCGCGGCGGTGACGAACAAACGCCGCAATGATGTCCTTCAGGTTCATGATCTTCGGCTGACCGTGGTGCAGCGCAACCATGTTGATACCGAAAGAAACCTGCAGTTGGGTCTGGGAGTAGAGGTTGTTAAGAACCACTTCACCCACCGCGTCGCGTTTCACTTCGATAACGATACGCATACCGTCTTTGTCAGATTCGTCGCGCAGCGCGCTGATGCCTTCAACGCGTTTTTCTTTCACCAGCTCGGCGATTTTCTCAATCAGGCGCGCTTTGTTCACCTGATACGGAATTTCGTGCACGATGATGGTTTCACGACCGGTTTTCGCGTCAGCTTCGACTTCCGCGCGCGCGCGAATGTAAACTTTACCGCGACCGGTACGATAGGCCTCTTCAATACCGCGACGGCCGTTAATGATAGCGGCGGTCGGGAAGTCCGGGCCCGGAATGTGTTCCATCAGCCCTTCAATGCTGATGTCTTCGTTATCAACGTATGCCAGGCAGCCGTTGATAACTTCCGTCAGGTTATGCGGCGGAATGTTGGTCGCCATACCTACGGCGATACCGGAAGAACCGTTCACCAGCAGGTTAGGGATTTTTGTCGGCATGACGTCAGGGATTTTCTCCGTGCCGTCATAGTTGTCGACGAAATCAACCGTCTCTTTTTCGAGATCGGCCATCAGCTCATGAGCGATCTTCGACATACGGATTTCCGTATAACGCATCGCTGCAGCGGAGTCGCCATCGACAGAACCAAAGTTACCCTGGCCATCGACCAGCATATAACGCAAGGAGAACGGCTGCGCCATACGTACGATGGTGTCATAAACGGCGGTATCACCATGCGGGTGGTATTTACCGATTACGTCGCCAACGACACGGGCTGATTTTTTATAGGCTTTGTTCCAGTCATTGCCCAATACGTTCATGGCGTATAGTACGCGACGGTGTACCGGCTTCAGGCCATCTCGGACATCCGGCAGCGCACGGCCAACAATGACCGACATCGCATAATCCAGATACGAGCTTTTCAGCTCTTCCTCAATGTTGACCGGTGTAATTTCTCTCGCAAGGTCGCTCATCTAACCGCTATCCCTCTACTGTGTCCCGGATTCAAAGGTCGCAAATTATAACACAGCCGTCGTAATAGAGGTAAAGCAATACGGTTTATTCGTGGCAGTCTGCTGATATACTCGCAGGTCAGAACAGAAAAGGAGTAAAAGCGCCCATGAATGCCGAAAAACCGTCGGTGGCCCCCAACGTTGATCACAATGAAATCGCCAAATTTGAAGCCGTCGCCTCGCGCTGGTGGGATCTAGAAGGCGAGTTCAAACCGCTGCATCGCATCAACCCGTTGCGCCTTGGCTATATTGCCGAACGCTCCGGCGGCCTGTTCGGCAAAAAAGTGCTCGATGTCGGCTGCGGCGGCGGCATCCTCGCCGAAAGCATGGCGCGCGAAGGTGCGACGGTCACTGGTCTGGATATGGGCTTCGAGCCGCTGCAGGTCGCAAAACTGCACGCGCTGGAGAGCGGCGTTCAGGTAGAGTACGTGCAGGAGACCGTCGAAGAGCATGCGGCGAAGCACGCCCAGCAGTACGACGTCGTCACCTGTATGGAGATGCTCGAGCACGTCCCTGACCCACAGTCGGTAGTGCACGCCTGCGCTCGGCTAGTGAAGCCCGGCGGCCAGGTCTTCTTCTCGACCATTAACCGCAACGGCAAAGCGTGGCTGATGGCCGTGGTCGGCGCGGAATACGTGATGAAAATGGTGCCAAAAGGTACGCATGACGTTAAGAAATTTATCAAGCCGGCGGAGCTCATCGGCTGGATCGATCAGACTCCTCTGAAAGAGCAGCACATTACCGGCCTGCATTACAATCCGCTCACCAATACCTTCAAGCTGGCGCCGGGCGTTGATGTTAACTATATGTTGCATACAACGGCGAAAAAAGCATAACGTCATACGTTTTTATGATGATGATTGCGCGGCATCAAGCTGCGCAATTTTCCCTTCCGACGAAGAAATCAGCACTCGATCAAATTTTGATTTTTTTTTCTGTTTTATTGACTTCTTCTCCAGGCCTTATACGGCGTGGACTTAGCGATTATTACGCCTGCGCAACCTCAAATTAACGTCAAAATCAACCCTTGTACTCAAAAGAATCCTTACTAAAATAACTCACCATATAGCGTTCTTTTTATCGACAACCCCCTACATATAGTATTTATCCACAGAGTTAGTCACAACGACTGGCTGTGGATAAATGGGGGGATATTTTTTCTCACGGACAGGTAAAAACCACATGAATCAGAGTCTGCTGGTGACAAAGCGCGACGGTAGCACCGAGCGTATCAATCTCGACAAAATCCATCGCGTACTAGATTGGGCGGCAGAAGGACTGAATAACGTTTCGATTTCCCAGGTAGAGCTGCGTTCGCATATTCAGTTCTATGACGGCATTAAAACCGCCGACATCCACGAGACCATTATTAAGGCCGCAGCGGACCTGATCTCCCGCGATGCGCCGGACTACCAGTACCTGGCCGCGCGACTGGCGATTTTCCACCTGCGCAAGAAAGCGTTTGGCCAGTTTGAACCGCCGGCGCTGTACACCCATGTGGTGAACATGGTCGAAAAAGGTAAATACGATCATCATCTGCTGGAAGACTACACGGAAGAAGAGTTCCAGCAGATGGACGGTTTTATCGACCACTGGCGCGATATGAACTTCTCCTACGCGGCCGTTAAGCAGCTGGAAGGTAAATACCTGGTGCAGAACCGCGTCAGCGGCGAAATCTATGAAAGCGCCCAGTTCCTCTATATTCTGGTTGCGGCTTGCCTGTTCTCTAACTATCCGCGTGAGACCCGTCTGGACTATATCAAGCGTTTCTATGACGCGGTGTCCACCTTTAAAATCTCGCTGCCGACGCCGATCATGTCTGGCGTGCGTACCCCAACCCGTCAGTTCAGCTCCTGCGTACTGATCGAGTGCGGCGATAGTCTGGATTCGATCAACGCCACCTCCAGCGCGATTGTGAAATATGTTTCCCAGCGCGCCGGTATCGGTATCAACGCCGGCCGCATTCGTGCGCTGGGTAGCCCAATCCGCGGCGGCGAAGCCTTCCACACCGGCTGCATCCCGTTCTATAAGCACTTCCAGACCGCGGTGAAATCCTGTTCGCAGGGCGGCGTTCGCGGCGGCGCGGCCACCCTCTTCTATCCGATGTGGCATCTGGAAGTCGAAAGCCTGCTGGTGTTGAAAAACAACCGCGGCACCGACGCCAACCGCGTTCGCCACATGGACTACGGCGTGCAGATCAACAAGCTGATGTACACCCGCCTGCTGAAAGGCGAGGACATCACCCTGTTCAGCCCGTCCGACGTTCCTGGCCTGTACGATGCGTTCTTCGCCGATCAGGACGAGTTCGAACGTCTGTACACTAAATACGAAAAAGACGACAGTATCCGCAAACAGCGTATTAAAGCCGTTGAGCTGTTCTCGCTGATGATGCAGGAACGCGCCTCTACCGGCCGTATCTATATCCAGAACGTTGACCACTGCAACACCCACAGCCCGTTCGACCCGGTTGTCGCGCCGGTGCGCCAGTCTAACCTGTGCCTGGAAATCGCCCTGCCGACCAAACCGCTGGACGATGTGAACGACGAAAATGGCGAAATTGCGCTGTGCACGCTGTCGGCATTCAACCTTGGCGCCATCGATAGCCTCGATGAGCTGGAGGATCTGGCGGTACTGGCGGTGCGCGCGCTGGATGCGTTGCTGGATTATCAGGATTACCCAATCCCGGCGGCTAAACGTGGCGCGATGGGTCGTCGTACGCTGGGTATCGGCGTTATCAACTTCGCTTACTATCTGGCGAAACATGGCAAGCGCTACTCCGACGGCAGCGCCAACAATCTGACGCACAAAACGTTCGAAGCTATTCAGTACTATTTGCTGAAGGCCTCCAACGAACTGGCTATCGAACAAGGCGCCTGCCCGTGGTTCAATGAAACCACCTACGCGCAGGGTATTCTGCCGATCGATACTTATAAGAAAGACCTGGATGCGATCGTGAGCGAATCTCTGCATTTCGACTGGGAGCAGCTGCGCGAATCCATTAAGACTCACGGCCTGCGTAACTCCACGCTCTCCGCGCTGATGCCGTCTGAGACCTCTTCGCAGATCTCCAACGCCACCAACGGCATCGAACCGCCGCGCGGCCACGTGAGCATCAAAGCGTCGAAAGATGGGATTTTGCGCCAGGTCGTTCCGGATTACGAAAATCTGCAGAACGCCTACGAACTGTTGTGGGAAATGCCGAATAACGACGGCTATCTGCAGCTGGTCGGCATCATGCAGAAGTTTATCGATCAGTCGATTTCCGCCAACACCAACTACGACCCGACGCGTTTCCCGTCCGGAAAAGTGCCGATGCAGCAGTTGCTGAAAGATCTGCTCAACGCCTATAAATTCGGCGTGAAAACGCTGTACTATCACAACACCCGTGATGGCGCGGAAGACGCCCAGGATGACCTGGCCCCGTCAATTCAGGACGACGGCTGCGAAAGCGGCGCATGTAAGATCTAAAGTATTTTTGCCGGGTGGCGCGATGCCTACCCGGCCTACGGTTTTGTAGGCCCGGCAAACGCAGTGTCGCCGGGCGATACAATCTCAACAGGACCCACTCATGGCATACACCACTTTTTCACAGACGAAAAACAATCAACTGCTTGAGCCGATGTTTTTTGGCCAGCCGGTTAACGTGGCCCGCTACGATCAGCAAAAATATGACATCTTTGAAAAGCTGATTGAAAAGCAGCTCTCCTTCTTCTGGCGCCCGGAAGAAGTCGACGTTTCGCGCGATCGCATCGACTATCAGGCGCTGCCGGAACATGAAAAGCATATATTCATCAGCAACCTGAAATATCAGACGCTGCTTGATTCCATTCAGGGCCGTAGCCCGAACGTCGCGCTGCTGCCGCTGATTTCCATCCCGGAACTGGAAACCTGGGTAGAAACCTGGGCTTTTTCCGAGACGATCCACTCGCGCTCCTACACCCATATTATCCGCAACATCGTCAACGATCCGGCGACGGTGTTCGACGATATCGTGACCAATGAGCAGATCCAGAAACGCGCGGAAGGCATCTCTCACTATTACGATTCTTTGATCGAAATGACCAGCTACTGGCATCTGCTGGGCGAAGGTACCCACACCGTTAACGGCAAAACCGTGACCGTGAATCTGCGCGAGCTGAAAAAGAAACTGTATCTCTGCCTGATGAGCGTCAACGCGCTGGAAGCGATCCGCTTCTACGTTAGCTTCGCCTGCTCTTTCGCCTTTGCCGAACGCAAGCTGATGGAAGGCAACGCCAAAATTATTCGCCTAATCGCCCGCGATGAAGCGCTGCACCTGACCGGCACTCAGCATATGCTGAACCTACTGCGCTCCGGCAGCGACGATCCGGAAATGGCGGAAATCGCCGAAGAGTGCAAACAAGAGTGCTATGACCTGTTCGTGCTGGCGGCGCAGCAGGAAAAAGAGTGGGCGGACTATCTGTTCCGCGACGGCTCGATGATCGGCCTGAACAAAGATATTCTCTGCCAGTACGTCGAGTACATCACCAATATTCGCATGCAGGCGGTGGGCCTCGATCTACCGTTCCAGACCCGTTCCAACCCGATCCCATGGATCAATACCTGGCTGGTTTCCGACAACGTTCAGGTCGCGCCGCAGGAAGTGGAGGTCAGCTCTTACCTCGTCGGCCAGATCGATTCTGAAGTCGACGCCGACGATCTGAGCAATTTCCAGCTGTAATGAAGCGGATTTTCTTAAGGATTTCTGACACTCGCCTTGAGTGTCAGGATGAACATCCTTCCCTGTTGGCCGCGCTTGAATCGCATAACATCGACGTGGAGTATCAGTGCCGCGAAGGCTATTGCGGTTCCTGCCGCACGCGTCTGGTGTCAGGCCAGGTTGACTGGCTGACCGAACCGCTGGCGTTTATCCAGCCGGGAGAAATTTTGCCCTGCTGCTGCCGGGCGAAAGGCGATATTGAGATCGAGATGTAGTGTTGTCGATGTGTGCGGCCTGATGCCCTCACCCCGGCCCTCTCCCACAGGGAGAGGGGGAAAACATAAAAAAGGGCCTTACGGCCCTTTTGTTTTATTTCGCGTCCAGGAACTGCACCGCTTTATCCGGGAAATCGGTAAACAAGCCGTCGACGCCCGCCTGATTATACAGCACGTCATAGAGCTGATTAACGTTAGTGGCGTACTCCGGCAACTGATCCGCGCGCACGGTGTACGGATGCACCTGCAGATGGCTGGCATGCGCTTCTTTTACCATCGCCGTCAGCTTCACCGCGCCCGGCTTCGAGCCTTCCGCTACCAGCATATGGTAATCCGGGCCGATACCGTCGGCGTACTGCGCAATCTGCGCCATCGCCCCCGGCTTGAACATCCAGTCATAGCTGTAGTTCACCCATTTACCATCGGCCTGTTTCTGCTGCGTTTCATTCCAGTCGGTATAGGCGATGAGCTGCACCAGATTGAGATCCATCCCCATCTTCGGCTCCAGCTCATGCTTAATGCGTTTGAGCTCGTTGGCGTCAAAACATTGCAGATAAACCTTATCCTGCTTGCTGGTGTAGCCATATTCCTTCAGCACTTTCAGCGTGCTGGCGGCAATATCTTTGCCTTCCTGATGGTGGAACCACGGCGCTTTGATTTCCGGGTAGATACCGATATTTTTACCCGTCGAATGGTTTAGCCCCTGTACAAACTCAATCTCCTCTTCGAAGGTATGAATACGGAAATCGGATTTGCCCATCGGGAAACGCCCAGGATAGGTTTGCACGTTTTTGCCATCTTTCGGCTCAAAACCTTCGGTGAACTTCAGCGACTTAATCTCGGCCAGGGTAAAGTCGATGGCGTAAAAACGGCCATCTTTACGCGCCCGCTGCGGGAAACGCTGCGCAACATCAGTCACCCGATCGAGATAGTGGTCATGCAACACCACCAGCCGGTCGTCTTTGGTCATCACCAGGTCTTGCTCAAGGTAATCCGCCCCCTGAGCGTAAGCCATCGCTTTCGCCGGCAGGGTATGTTCCGGCAGATACCCGCTGGCGCCGCGGTGGGCAATGACAATTTTATCAGCCGCTGCCGCGCTGAAGCACAGCGCAGAACTGGCCAAAATCATTCCACTCATTAACGCGGTAAGTTTCATTTTCATCGCCGCTCCTTAGGCTTGTTTCAGTTGTTGATGATGACGACGCTCGCCAAGCATGACGATAATCAACAGCAGTACCGCCAGTACGCTACCGCCAATCATCACCATGAAGCCGCCGTCCCAGCCAAAGAAATCGACGGTATAGCCAACAATGGCGCTCGCGGCTACGGAACCGCCGAGATAACCGAACAGACCGGTGAAGCCCGCAGCGGTGCCGGCAGCTTTTTTCGGCGCCAGTTCCAGCGCATGCAGACCGATCAGCATCACCGGGCCATAAATCAGGAAGCCAATGACGATCATACAGGCCATATCGACGCCCGGATTACCCGGTGGGTTCAGCCAGTAAACGATAGTGGCAATCGTCACCAGGGTCATAAAGAACACGCCGGTCGCGCCGCGGTTGCCTTTAAACACTTTGTCCGACATCCAGCCGCACAGCAAAGTACCGGGGATCCCCGCGTACTCATACAGGAAGTAGGCCCAGGAAGATTTATCCAGCGCGAAGTGTTTGACCTCTTTCAGGTAGGTCGGCGACCAGTCCAGAATGCCGTAGCGCAGCAGATAAACGAAGACGTTAGCGATCGCGATGTACCACAGCAGCTTGTTCGGCAGAATGTACTGCATAAAGATCTGCTTCGCCGTCAGCTCTTCTTCGTGCTTTTCGCTATAGTCATCCGGATAGTCGTTTTTATACTCTTCGATCGGCGGCAGACCGCAGGACTGCGGGGTATCGCGCATCATCGCGAAAGCAAAAATCGCCAGCAGGATCGCGCCGAAGGCCGGCATATACAGCGCCGCGTGCCAGTCGTTAAACCACGCCATCCCCAGCAGGAACAGCAGCGGCGGAATACCGCCACCGACGTTATGCGCGCAGTTCCACACTGAGACAATCCCGCCGCGCTCTTTCTGCGACCACCAGTGCACCATGGTACGACCACACGGCGGCCAGCCCATCCCCTGGAACCATCCGCACAGGAACAGTAATACGAACATGATCATGATGCTGGAAGTCGCCCACGGCACGAAGCCCATCACCAGCATCACCAGCGCCGCCAGAATTAACCCTGCCGGCAGGAAAATGCGCGGATTCGAGCGGTCGGAGACCGAGCCCATGATAAATTTCGAAAATCCGTAGGCGATAGAGATACCGGAAAGCGCGAAACCGAGGTCGCCACGAGAGAAGCCCTGCTCAATCAGATAAGGCATCGCCAGCGCAAAGTTCTTACGAACCAGATAGTAAGCGGCATAACCGAAGAAGATGCCAATAAAGATCTGCCAACGTAATCGACGATACAACGGGTCGATTTCCGCCGCCGGCAAACGCGCTTTATGCGCTGCGGGTTTAAAAATACTTAACATATCAGCCTCCGTGGCCATTGCTGTTTCACTGACATCGACGCAAAAAATCTAATTTATTCACGTACTTCTAATTAGGTCGCGATGGTAGGCAAAGCGTAGAACTAATACTGTGAAATATCGCACATTTTGTTACAGATATATGACAAAATTTTCCAATGTGAGCACAAAATCACAGCAAACGCTCGAATTGCGCGCAAATATGCTCGAAATCAAACATTCCACACTATTGATATGGCTAAATGGTGTAAAACGAAAGTAGAGGACCGGAAGATGGCCGAGACGCAAGAATTTGATGCGCTGATTATTGGCGGCGGCGCCACCGGCGCGGGAATCGCCCGCGACTGCGCCCTGCGCGGGTTACGTGTGGCGTTGATTGAGCGGCACGATATCGCCACCGGCGCCACCGGCCGCAACCATGGTCTGTTGCACAGCGGCGCGCGCTATGCCGTCACTGATAGCGAATCCGCGCGCGAATGTATCAGCGAGAATCGCATTTTACGTCGCATCGCCCGCCACTGCATTGAACCCACCAACGGGCTGTTTATCACCCTGCCTGAAGATGACATGGCCTGGCAGCAAACCTTTATCCACGCCTGTCAGCAGGCCGGTATTGATGCTAAACCGCTTACCCCCGCTGAAGCATTGCGTCTGGAACCCGCGGTCAACCCTACGCTGCTTGGCGCCGTACAGGTACCGGACGGCACCGTCGATCCGTTCCGCCTGACGGCCGCCAATATGCTCGACGCCCGCGAACACGGTGCGCAGATCCTTACCGGCTGCGAGGTCACCGGCCTGCTGCGTCAGAGCGATCGTGTGTACGGCGTACAGATCTACGATCATCAACGCCGCGAAGCGCGTAACATTCGCGCACAGGTGGTCGTCAACGCCGCCGGGATCTGGGGCCAACGCATCGCGGAGTACGCCGATCTGCGCATCTCCATGTTCCCGGCAAAAGGCTCGCTGCTGATCCTCGATCACCGCATTAATAACCAGGTGATTAACCGCTGCCGCAAGCCGGCGGATGCCGATATTCTGGTGCCCGGCGATACCATTTCGTTGATTGGCACCACCTCGACGCATATTCCTTATGACGAAATTGACGATAACCGGGTGACGACGGAAGAGGTCGATACGCTGCTGCGCGAAGGTGAAAAACTGGCGCCGATCATGGGGCGCACCCGGGTGCTACGCGCCTACTCCGGCGTCCGTCCGCTGGTCGCCAGCGATGACGATCCCAGCGGGCGCAGCGTCAGCCGCGGTATTGTGCTGCTCGACCACGCCCCGCGCGACGGTATGGAAGGCTTTATCACCATCACCGGCGGTAAGTTGATGACCTACCGTTTGATGGCGGAATGGGCCAGCGACGCCGTCTGCCGCAAACTCGGCAATGCTGAGCCGTGCCGCACCGCGGAGCGCCCGCTACCGGGTTCGCAGGAAGCCACAGAAACCACGCTGAAAAAGATTATCTCGCTACCGACGCCGCTGCGCGGGTCGGCGGTGTATCGCCACGGCGACCGCACCCCAGCATGGCTCGGCGACAGCCGCCAGCACCGTAGCCTGGTCTGCGAATGTGAAGCGGTCACCGCCGGGGAAGTGCAGTACGCGGTAGAGAATCTAGCGGTGAAGAATTTGCTCGACCTGCGCCGCCGTACCCGAGTCGGCATGGGCACCTGCCAGGGTGAACTGTGCGCCTGCCGCGCCGCCGGACTGCTCCAGCGCTTCAACGTCGCCACCCGGGCGCAGTCGTTAACTCAGCTGTCGGAATTTCTCAATGAGCGCTGGAAGGGCGTTCAGCCCATCGCCTGGGGCGACGCGCTGCGCGAAAGTGAATTTACCCGCTGGGTCTACCTCGGCTTATGCGGACTGCAAAAGGAGCATCAGGATGAAATTTGATTGCGCCATCGTCGGCGGCGGACTGGCCGGGCTGTTGTGCGGGCTGGCGCTGAATCAACACGGCCTGCGCTGCGTGATAATCAGCCGTGGGCAAAGCGCGCTGCACTTTTCCTCTGCTTCATTAGACCTGCTCTCGGCGCTGCCGAACGGCGATACCGTCACTGATGTCGTACAAGGTCTTCAGCAACTGGCCGTTCAGCTTCCTGAACACCCCTACTCCCGCCTCGGCGCCGACGCGGTGCTCGAATACGCCAGACAGACCGAAGCGCTGCTGGCCGCCTGCGGCGCGAACATGCAAGGCGAAGCGCGCCGACCGCACCTGCGGGTAACGCCGCTGGGGACGTTGCGACCGGCGTGGCTGTCGCCGGAAGAGGTTCCGCTGGCGCCCATCGCGCAGCAACGCGTATGCATGGTGGGGATTAGCGGTTTTGCCGATTTTCAGCCGCATCTGGCCGCCGCCGCCCTCGGACAGAGCGGAGTGGATGCCGCCGCGGCGGAGATTGATTTATCGCTGCTTGATGTGCTGCGCGATAACCCTACGGAGTTCCGTGCCGCCAACATCGCCCGCGTGCTTGATGATGAAAACCTGTGGCCTGCCCTGCAGTCCGCGCTGCTGCCGCTGGCGCAAGAGTACGAGCTGCTAATGATGCCCGCCTGTTTTGGGCTCGCGGATAATCGCCTCTGGCATTGGCTACAAGAACATCTGCCCTGCCCGCTGCGCCTGCTGCCGACGCTGCCGCCTTCGGTGCCGGGGATGCGCCTGCATAGCCAGCTTCAGCGCCAGTTCATCCGCACCGGCGGCACCTGGCTTGCCGGCGACGAGGTGGTGAAAATCAGCCATCAGCAGGGCGCCGTCGAGGCCGTCTGGACGCGAAATCACGGCGATATCGCACTGCGTCCGCGCTTTACCGTGTTGGCGAGCGGTAGCTTTTTCAGTAACGGTCTCGTCGCCACCCGTGATAGCGTGCGCGAACCGATCCTTGGCCTCGATCTGCAGCAAACGCTGGCGCGCGATAGCTGGTATCAGCGTGATTTCTTCGCATCACAACCGTGGCAGCGCTTTGGTTTGAAGACCGACCCTATGCTGCGCCCACACCTGCTCGGCCAGCCGCTAACGAATCTTTTCGCTATCGGCTCGCTGCTCGGCGGTTTCGATGCCATTCAACTCGGCTGCGGCGGCGGCGTTTGCGCCGTCACCGCGCTGCATGCCGCCAGACAGATCCACGCCCTTGCAGGAGGCCGGTCATGAACGATACCCGCTTTGAAAGCTGCATAAAATGCACGGTTTGTACCACCGCCTGCCCGGTGAGCCGGGTAAATCCGCGCTATCCCGGCCCGAAACAGGCGGGGCCGGACGGCGAACGTCTGCGTCTGAAAGATGGCGCGCTGTACGACGACGCGCTGAAATATTGTATTAATTGCAAACGCTGCGAGGTGGCCTGTCCATCTGATGTGAAAATCGGCGATATTATTCAACGCGCGCGTGCGCAGTACAGCCAGCAAACACCAACCCTGCGCGATGCCATCCTCAGCCATACCGATCTGATGGGCACCCTTTCCACGCCTTTTGCGCCGCTGGTCAACGCCACAACGGGGTTAAAACCGGTGCGCCGCCTGCTCGACGCGGCGCTGAAAATCGACCATCGCCGCACGCTGCCGAAATATGGCTTCGGCACCTTTCGCCGCGCTTACCGCCAGCTAGCCGCCGGACAGGCGCAGTACAGCGAGCAGGTGGCTTTCTTCCATGGCTGCTACGTCAACTATAACCACCCGCAATTGGGTAAGGATCTGATTCGCGTCGTCAACGCGCTGGGTACCGGCGTGCAGCTCTTATCAAAAGAAAAATGCTGCGGCGTCCCGCTTATCGCCAACGGCTTTTTTGACAAAGCGCGCAAGCAAGCGCACAGCAACGTCGCCGCCATGCGCGAAAACAGCTTGCCGATCATCGCCACCTCTTCAACCTGTACTTTTACCCTGCGCGATGAATATCCCCATCTCCTGGATATCGATAACAGCGATCTGCGGGATCGGGTGGAGTTAGCGACCCGCTGGATTTGGAAACAGCTCGATGCCGGCAAAACCCTTCCATTGCGCCCGCTGCCGCTGAAGGTGGTCTATCACACCCCATGTCATATGGAAAAAATGGGCTGGTCGCTATACACCCTTGAGCTTCTGCGCCAAATCCCGGGCCTACAGCTGGAAGTACTGGATTCGCAGTGCTGCGGTATCGCCGGCACCTTCGGTTTTAAGTCGGAAAACTATTCGTCGGCGCAGGCGATTGGCGCGCCATTATTTCGCCAGATTGAGGAGAGCGGCGCGGACGTAGTGATTACCGATTGCGAAACCTGCAAATGGCAGATTGAGATGTCCACCAGCAAGCGCTGCGAACATCCCATTACTCTGCTGGCGCAGGCGCTGAGCGCGCCTGCCTGAATCAGTCGATAAACAGCGTCTCGACGACGTTGATCCAACCATGCTCGCCGCTGACCGGCTTACCGTCGAGCCAGCGGCGCAGCATATTCAGCGCCATCATGGCACAGACTTCTTGCCGCACCGACAGCCCGTGACGATTAGCGCTGAACTTGACCCGCAGCGCGTGCGTACCTTCCGGTGTCGCCAGCACAAAGTTCAGGTAATCGGCCTCCTGACCGCTGACCGACAACGCCAGCCCGGCAAAATGGTTAACGCGCCGCTCGGCGGCCCAGCGCGCCGATTGCGCTAAGGTCTCCTCCTGCGCCGGCACCACTTCGCTGGCGAGAAGCGGCGCGTTAGCCCGCCTCAGCTGCAGCGCCAGCAGGCCACTGGTAAACTGTTCGCTCAAGGTCAGGCTAAGCTGACGCTCCTGCAGGCAACGCGCGATCTGCGCCGGTAAACCTTCCGTACCCTCAAAGATAAGGCTCTCTCCGGCTACCTTACGCACTTCTGGCCACAGCGCCAGCATTGCATCGCGCTGTTCGGCAGGACCGGTTAGTTTTAGCTCGATAATCGGCATTGACGAGCGATAGCCCATCACCACACCAGGGGGGAGCTGCAGGTGATTAAGGCTCTGAGCCAGCTCGCTTTCCGAACGTCCGAAGGTAGTTAAACGCAGACAGACAGGCGGCGACGGAAGCGTGAAGCGCGCACGTAAACGCGGTACGATCTCCTGCTCGACCATAACTTTAAATTCAGACGGCACGCCGGGGGTGAAAAACATCAGGCAGCGGTTGAGCTGTACGGCGAACCCGCAGGCAGTGCCCACCGGGTTATTGATCATTTCGGCGCTGGCGGGGATTTCCGCCTGCTTGCGATTGCTTTCCGCCATCGGCCGACCGCGCTCGGCAAAGAATCGCGTCATCGTCTCCAGCCATTCAGCGTTGAGGACCAACCCTTCGCCTTTCGCCGTCGCCGCCGCCAGCGCGCTAAGATCGTCGCTGGTCGGCCCCAGGCCGCCATTCACGATCAGCACATCCGCCTGTTCGCTGCGTTCGCGCAAAATAGCCACCAGCGCGTCGAGGTCATCGCCGACGGTATTGCGGCGCGTTAACGGTAAACCCTGATTAAAAAAGTAATCCGCCAGCCAGGCGGCATTGGTATCGACAATCTGCCCATGCAGCACTTCATCGCCGGTGGACAGCATTTCCACTTGTAGCATTATGAACTCCAGCCTGATAAGTCGAATTACTATAGCGCAAAGGCGCGGGCTGGCGACGAAGAAATTTGGCGCGGCGGAAGGCCGCGCCGGAGGATTAGAAGCTGGCGCTGGCGCCGATGTACGGACCGTCGGCGATGGTGTTATCACGGTTGCCGTCTTTGCCCGCCAGGTTCAGGTAGCGATAACCTGCCTGGATGCTAAGCGGACGCATGATGGTCCAGCTGGCGCCAACGTTCGCTTCTTCATAGCTATCGATGCCGCTGGAGAGTGAATCAGGCGAGTAGTAATAGTCGCCGTACAGACGGAAGCTATCGCCGATTTTCCACTGCAGGCCGCCGCCGACCGCTGCCGCGTAACCTTCATCGCCCTGCTTCGGATTAGTGTAAATGCCTTTGCCGCCCACGGTCGCCAGGAATGGTCCCAGCGGAATATTCAGACCCAGACCTAAGCCCGCGGCGTCGCCGTCGTTATCGCTATGCAACCAGTTGCCGGAAATAGCCAGGCCGGTGGATTCGGTTCCGAAGCCAACGCCGAGGTTGGTATAGTGCTCGCCGGCTTCGCCGGTAACGCTAATAGCATGGGCCGCCGAGGAAACCATCATTACCCCGGCCAGGGCCATAAAAATGCTCTTTTTCATTATTTACTCTATCCAGAAAAGAAGAATCAAAGAAGTCCCGAAAAAACCTGAAAATTCTACTGCGCACCCGTCAGGAATCAATGACCTGGCGAAATGATTTTTCACAAGAGTGTAACCAGTTGCGTCTTTTTACAGCAATACCGCCGCGCATTTGCGAAAGAAAGTAAATTCCACCGAATTCAAATTCAGCGGAATTATATTTAATTAAGTTGCATTGATTAAATAAATCTATATTAACCTGCGCAAACGGCGTCGCGCAGGTCGTTTGAAGGATGCAGAAAAATTAATGGGCGAGCAGCGCCAGACGCTCCGGCGCAAGCCCCGTCAGCTTCGCCACCAGCGCCGTATTTCCCTTGCGGTTTGCCGAGGCGCCTCGCAAACTGTTTCCTCGATACCTGGCCCGACTCACTGCGAAGGAGAAAAATCATGCGTCAAAGGACGATTGTTTGCCCGCTAATCCAAAATGATGGCCATTACCTGTTGTGCAAGATGGCTGCCGACCGCGGGGTTTTTCCCGGACAGTGGGCGCTGTCCGGCGGCGGCGTGGAGCCGGGGGAAACTATTGAAGAGGCGCTGCGACGTGAAGTCCGCGAGGAGCTTGGCGAAAAATTACAGTTGACCCGCATCACGCCATGGAGCTTCCGCGATGATACCCGCGTGAAAACCTATGCCGATGGTCGCCAGGAAGAGATCTACATGATCTATTTGATTTTCGATTGCATAAGCGCCAACCGCGAGGTCACTATCAACGAGGAATTCGACGATTACGCCTGGGTGAAGGGCGAAGACCTGCAACATTACGATCTTAATGCCGCGACCCGCCTCACCCTAAGCCAGAAAGGGCTGCTTTAAACCACGGTCAACAGACGCAGCGTCACCTTCAATCCCCCCAGGCTTTCGCTGCGCGACAGCTGCGGGCGGCTACGATGTAGACGCGCGATATCGTTTACCAGCGCCAGGCCCAGCCCGGCGCCGGGTATGCCGCCGACGTTATCGAGCCGACGAAACGGCGTCAGCGCCTGGTTAATCAGGTTTTCATCAATGCCCGGGCCGCTATCCTCCACGCTCAGCGTGACGGCTTCGCCATCGCGATGCAGGCTCAGCGTCACCGTCCCGCGTGCCGGAGTGTAGCGAATCGCATTGTCGAGCAGGTTGGCGCACAGTTCCCCCAACAAAACGCCATCCCCCAAAACGTTCACCGGCGACTGTTCGCCCTCATAACCCAGATCGATGTTTTTACTGCGCGCCTGGACAATACGCGAAAAACAGCTATGGTGCACGACCTCCTGCAGATCGACCGCGACAAACGCCTGCTCGCCCTGCTCCCGGCGTTTCACCGTCGCCAGCTGCAACAAACGTTCGGTGAGTAAAATCGTATCATCCAGCGTCGCGCGCATGGCCTGCAAACTCTCGCGCCACAGCCGCGGATCGTCGCTGGCCAGCGCTACCGAGGCTTGGGTTTTCAGGACCGCCAGCGGCGTTTTCAACTGATGTGAAGCATCGGCGCTAAAGCGTTCCTGCCGGGAGATCATGACCCGCAGGCGGTCGATATAGCGATTAAAAGCCACGATCAGCAGACGCGTTTCCGACCACGGCAACAATTCCGGTAGCGGCGTCAGCAGGCCGGGTTCGCGGCGCACCATCAGCGCCGAGAGCTGACGCATTGGCCGCAGAACGCGGCGCAGTAGCCACCCCGCCAGTACCAACGTCAACAGCACTAATAAGCCCTGCGATACCCAGGATGAGAACAGCAGTTGTCCGGCCAGCCAGCGCCGCGACTGCAGCGTTTCGGCAATATAAATCTCCGCCATTCCGACGATGCCGCCTTCGTTGACCGGTTGTAGCAGGCGCGCCACGCGAATTGCCTGGCCGCGATATTCGGTATGATAAAACCATGCCAGCGCCGGGTAGAGCTGGGTTCGTGAAGTGGCCGGCGGCATCGCCGGCAGATCGTCAAAACCGGAGATCACTTTCCCCTGCGGGTCGACCACCTTGTAATACAACCGGTCGTTCATGTTGAGTTCAAAGCTGTCCAGCACCACCCAGGGCACATTGACCTCCAGATGGCCGCCGCGCACTACCAGCCGCTCCGCCACGGTGCGCGCCGAGGAGAGCAGCGTACGATCGTAGGCCTGCGTCGCCGCCTGCAGCGCGCTCACGTAGCTATTGAATGCCGATAGCCCCCACAACAGCGCCAGCGGCAGGCCGAGGAACAGCAGCAGTTGGGCATACAGCGACTGCGGTTTACCCCATTTCATGCGGCTCACACTCCAGCAGATAACCCAGCCCGCGTAGCGTAGTGATACGCACGTTACTCTGCTGGAGCTTCTTGCGCAGACGGTGAATGTAAAGTTCGATGCTTTCCGGGCTGACGTCGTCGCTGAGGCTAAACACCTGTTCAAATAGCTGCTGGCGGGAAACCGGACGGGTACGGCGAAACATCAGCACTTTCAACAGCGCCAGCTCGCGCGGCGTCAGGGACAACATCTCACCACGCAGCAGAAAATAGCCTTCATCGCGATATTCCAGATCGCCAAGCTGCTGCACCTCATGCACCTGCCCTTCGCTGCGTCGCAGCAGCGCCCGCAGCCGGGCATCGAGCTCCTCCAGCTCAAAAGGTTTGGGTAGGTAATCGTCGGCGCCGACGTTCAGCCCTTTCACCCGATCCGCTACCGCGCTGCGCGCGGTCAACAGCAGCACCGGCAGCGTTTGTCCACGCTTACGCAACCGCTGTACCACCTCGAGGCCATCTAAGCCCGGCATACCGATATCCAGCACCACCAGCGCATATTTTTCACTTTGCAGCAGGTGATCCGCCGCCCGGCCATCAAAAACGCAATCCACGGCAAAACCGCCCTGCACCAGCGCTTTTTCCAGCCAGTGAGCCAGCTCACGGTTATCCTCGGCTAATAAGAGACGCATATCACATCCTGTAAAGTTGCTGCCGCATTGAAAGGGAAATGAAAGGTAACTGTTTTAACAATCACGCAACCGAATCGCCACATGTCGGTTCACATAATCAGAAAAACATTCCCTGTACCTACTGAGGAAGCCTATGAAAACGCCATTTTTCCGCCATCTTAGCGCCATCGCGCTGTGCCTCTGTACAACCACCGCTTTCGCGGCGCAAGCCCCGTCCCGCACCGAATGTATCGCGCCCGCCAAACCCGGCGGTGGTTTCGACCTTACCTGTAAGCTAATTCAGGTGAGCCTGATGGAAACCGGCGCGATCGAAAAACCGATGCGCGTTACCTATATGCCCGGCGGCGTCGGCGCGGTGGCCTACAACGCCATCGTCGCTCAGCGCCCGGCGGAAGCCGGAACCGTGGTCGCTTTTTCCGGCGGTTCGCTGCTGAATTTGTCGCAGGGGAAATTCGGCCGCTACGGCGTTGATGACGTACGCTGGCTGGCCAGCGTCGGTACCGACTACGGCATGATTGCCGTGCGCGCAGATTCGCCATGGAAAGACCTGAAGTCATTCATGAGTGCAATGGAGAAAAATCCCGCCACTATCGTCATTGGCGCCGGGGCCTCCATCGGCAGCCAGGACTGGATGAAAGCGGCGCTGCTGGCGCAAAAAGCCAACGTTGACCCGCACAAGATGCGCTACGTCGCCTTTGAGGGCGGCGGCGAGCCGGTAACCGCCCTGCTCGGCAACCATGTGCAGGCGGTCTCCGGCGATCTGAGTGAAATGGTGCCTTACCTGCAGGGAAATAAGATCCGCGTCCTGGCGGTCTTCTCCAACGAACGTCTGCCGGGCGCGCTGGCTGATGTTCCTACCGCTAAAGAGCAGGGCTATGACCTGGTCTGGCCGATTATTCGTGGCTTCTTTATGGGCCCGAAAGTAAGCGATGCCGACTACCAGTGGTGGGTTGATGAATTCACTAAACTGCAGCAAACCGATGAGTTCAAAAAGCAACGTGAACTGCGCGGCCTGTTTGAATTCAACATGAACGGCAAGGAACTCGATACCTATGTAAAACAGCAGGTCAGCGATTATCGCGAACAGGCGAAAGCCTTTGGCCTGGCTAAATAATCCGCGGAGGCGCTAATGAGCGATCGTATCTTTGCCGGAGTCTGGCTGTTGTTATGCATTGGCGGCCTGTTTATCGCCTGGCAGATCCACAGCGAATACTCGTATGAACCCGTCGGCCCGCGTCCTTTCCCGTTGGGCATTATCGGCCTGATGCTACTGTGTTCAGCGCTGATGCTGCTGCGTCGCCCGGACGCCATCGAGTGGCCGGGACGACATGTCCTGCAACGGCTGTTAACCATGGTCGTGGTGCTGGTGGTCTATGCCTGGGGATTTGAATGGCTGGGCTTTCCGCTGGCGACCGCGCTGCTGACGGCGGTGATCGGCCTGCTATTCGGCGCCACGCTACCGGCGGCAGGCATTGCCGGCGTGGTGATGGGCGTCTCGTTATGGTACGCCTTCGATACCTTACTTGATGTGACTCTGCCGCTTGGCGTCTGGTTAAATTAACGGAGAAGCTTATGGATACCTGGATCTATCTGTCGCAGGGTTTCGCCGTCGCCATGACGCCGGAAAATCTGCTTATCGCCCTCATCGGCTGCTTTGTCGGAACCATCGTCGGGCTGCTGCCCGGCCTCGGGCCGATTAACGGCGTCGCCATTCTGCTGCCGCTGGCCTTTGCCCTGCACCTGCCCGCGGAATCGGCGCTGATCCTGTTGGCGACGGTCTATATCGGTTGCGAATATGGCGGGCGTATTTCATCTATCCTGCTGAACGTACCCGGCGATGCCGCCGCCATCATGACGGCGCTTGATGGCTATCCCATGGCGCAGCAAGGGCGCGGCGGCGTCGCGCTGTCGATTTCCGCCGTCAGCTCTTTCTTCGGTTCGCTTATCGCGATCGGCGGCATTATTCTGTTCGCGCCGCTTCTCGCCCAGTGGTCACTGGCGTTCGGCCCGGCGGAATATTTCGCGCTGATGGTGTTTGCCATCGCCTGCCTCGGCAGCATGATGGCGCAAAACCCGCTGAAATCGTTCCTCGCGGCGTTAATCGGTTTGGGCCTGGCGACGGTGGGCGTCGATGCCAACACCGGGGTTTACCGCTTTACCTTCGACAGCGTCCATCTCTCCGATGGCGTGCAATTTATTGTGGTGGTTATCGGCCTGTTCTCCGTTTCCGAGATCCTGTTGATGCTGGAGAGCACCAGCGGTGGGCAAACGCTGGTGCGTAAAACCGGGCGCATGCTGTTTAACACCAAAGAGGCCGCGCAGTGCGTCGGCGCGACCCTGCGTTCTTCCGTGGTGGGTTTCTTCGTCGGTATTCTGCCCGGCGCCGGGGCGACCATCGCCAGCGCCATCACCTATATGACGGAGAAAAAAATCAGTGGTAATAGCGATAACTTCGGCAAGGGGGATATTCGCGGCGTAGCGGCGCCGGAAGCCGCGAATAACGCCTCCGCCTGCGGTTCGTTTATTCCAATGCTGACGCTCGGCGTGCCTGGTTCCGGCACCACCGCGGTCATGATGGGCGCGCTGACGCTATATAACATTACGCCCGGCCCGGCGATGTTCACCGAACAGCCGGATATCGTCTGGGGGCTCATCGCCGCGCTGCTTATCGCCAACGTGATGCTGCTTATTATGAACATTCCGCTGATTGGCCTGTTCACCCGCATGCTGACGATCCCGCTATGGTTCCTGGTACCGGCCATCGCCGCCGTTTCCGCCGTCGGCGTCTATGCGGTGCATAGCACCACCTTTGACCTGTTGCTGATGGTTGGCCTCGGCGTGCTCGGCTACATCATGCGTAAAATGCACTTCCCGATGTCGCCGCTGATCCTCGGTTTTGTATTGGGCGAGATGCTGGAGCAGAACCTGCGCCGCGCGCTGTCGATCAGCAACGGTAATCTGGCTATCCTCTGGGAAAGCGGCGTAACCAAAACATTGCTGATGTTGGCTGTCGCCGTCCTGGTGGTACCGCCGCTGCTGCGTCTGAGACGTAAACAGCGCCAGCGCCGCGCCGAGGCTAATATCGGCTAAACCGGCGAATTGACCCATTCGCGCAGCGCCCGGCGCGAAATCTTAATCCCGCCGTTCTTTAACGTTTCCGGCAGCCGTAGCCACTGTACCGGCTGCTGGAAACGCGCTAACCGTTCAGCGCTCCATGCCGCCAGCGTGGCCATTTCGCAGCCATCCTCGCATTCAACCACCGCCACCGGGCGTTGGCCGTATTCGATATCATCCTGCGGCACAATAAACACCTGCTGAACCTGCGGATGGGCGAGTATCACACGCTCAACCTCCTCCGGCTGAATGCCTTCGCCGCCGCTAAAAAAGAGATTATCCAGCCGCCCAATAACCGACAGCCGACCGGCACGTAACACTCCGCGATCGCGCGTCGCAAACCAGCCTTCATCGTTGGTTAATGGCAGCAGTTGACCATCGCGCCAGTAGCCTGCGGCCATGCTCGCCGCCCGCAGCCAGATCTCGCCGGCGACAATTTTTACCTCCCGTCCCGGCAGCGCTTCGCCCACATCCGCCGCTCCGTCGGCCTCTTTGGCGCAGACCGTGGAGGCGAATTCGGTGAGGCCGTAGCCGCAGAAGCTGCGTATTCCCTGCGCTCGCGCCCTTTCGGTCAGCTCGACGGGGATCGCCGCGCCGCCAAGCAGCACCGCCTTGAGTGAAACATCGACATCGCCATTTAGCAGGCGCCATAGCTGAGTCGGTACCAGCGAAGCATGGGTACAGCCCCGCAGCGCCTGCTCCAGCGGTTGTCTATCGCGCACCGTCAGCCGCGCGCCAGCCAGCAGCCAGCGCCAGATGATCCCCTGCCCGGAGACATGGAACAACGGTAGCGACAGCAGCCAGTCGTCTTCCGCGGCAAACGGCATCAGCGCCAGCACGCCAGCGGCGCTGGCCAGATGGGCGCTGGCGCTATGTACCGCCGCCTTCGGCAGGCCGGTTGAGCCGGAGGTTAACGTCATCGACACCAGCCGTTCGCCATGCCAGCAAACGGCACAAGCGCCTTCTGCCGCCTGCAGAGTTAACGCCGGTAAATTCTCCGGCAGCGTATCACCGTTAAGCACCAGTTGATGCTGTATGGTTAACGCAGGCAGCAGTTCCTGCAGCAATGCCGTAGGCAACTGCGGATTAAGCGGCAGCACCCGCGCCCCGCACTGCAGCAGCGCCAGCCAGGCGAGTAGCGTCTCCGGCTGGTTGTAGGCCCGTAGCGCCACGCCCTGACCTTCCAATACGCCCTGCGCGGCAAAACCAGCCGCCAGCGCGTCAATCCGCGCGCATAGCTCACGCCAGGTCAACGCCTGGTCATTCAGGCGTAGCGCCTGCGACTCGCCGCGTAACTGACGCCAGTGGCGCCACGGCCAATCGGAAAACATCACAGCAGTTGCTCCAGCTCATCAGCATTGAATATTGGCAGCGTACTCTCCGGCCACGCCCGCACCAGCTGCGCGCCCATCAGCGCCAGCGTATCGAGTCCGGGGATAGTCTGCGGGGTCAGCCAGGCGGCGATCCTCGCCAGTTGCGTTAACCCCAGGCTGGACTCGATCGACGAGCTAATCACCGCGCTCAGCCCCAGCGCATGCGCCGCGGCGACCTGTTGCTGAACCTTTTGTAAGCTGCCGGTCAGCGTCGGTTTGATCACCACCGCGCGCACGCCGGGCTCGGCGACAAAACGGAAATCCGCTTCGCGCAGGCTTTCATCCCAGGCGATAGCAATACCAGTCTGCTGGCTGAATTCACGCGAATCGTCGCGGCTTTTGCACGGTTCTTCGAGAAAAGCAATGCGTTGGCGATACGCCGGATTAACATATTTGGCGAACTGCTGCGCTTTGATCGGCGTCCACGCCCGGTTGGCATCCAGCCGCAGCTGCAGGTCGGGGATCGCTTCCAGTAGCAGATTCACCACCATGCCGTCGCGTACCGCCTCCCACAGCCCTACTTTCACCTTAGCGACTTTCTCGCCGGGCATCGCCGCCAGTTTGGCGAACAGTTCATCCGGGTCGCCGGAACAGAGCGGCGCCGCGCGATAATCCGCCGCCTGTGGTAGCTCGCCGCCAAGCTCCGCCTGCGCGCAGCTAATACCAAAAGCGACGGAGGGCTGCATGGGAAGCGGCGGCTCGGCGCCGTCGCGCCAGGCCCGCGCCCACGCCAGCAGCGCCATTTGCGCCTCTTCCAGAGTTTCGTCACTGAATCCTGGCAGGGGAGAAATTTCCCCCCAGCCTTCGCGCTCACCCTCCTGCAGACGGATGAACAGCCCGTCGCGGGTTTTTAACCGCCGTTCGCGCAGAACCACGCCCGCGTCCATCGGTATCTGCCAGCGGTAAACCTGCGAAACGCGCATTATGGATTCCGTTTAAATTTGCTGAAGTCCGGCTGACGTTTCTGGTTAAAAGCGTTACGTCCTTCCTGCCCTTCTTCCGTCATGTAGAACAGCATAGTGGCGTTACCCGCCAGCTCCTGCAGCCCGGCCTGGCCATCGCAGTCGGCGTTCAACGCCGCTTTCAGGCAGCGCAGCGCCATCGGGCTGTTTTGCAGCATTTCACGACACCAGCGCACGGTCTCTTTTTCCAGATCCGCCAACGGGACCACGGTATTCACCAGCCCCATATCCAGCGCCTGCTGGGCGTCGTACTGACGGCACAGGAACCAGATTTCGCGCGCTTTTTTCTGCCCGACGATACGCGCCATATAGGAAGCGCCCCAGCCGCCATCAAAGGAGCCGACTTTTGGCCCGGTCTGGCCAAAGATGGCATTGTCCGCCGCGATGGTCAGGTCGCACATCATGTGCAGTACGTGGCCGCCGCCGATAGAGTAACCGGCGACCATCGCTACTACCGGTTTCGGGCAGGTGCGGATCTGGCGCTGGAAGTCGAGTACGTTGAGATGGTGAACGCCGGAGTCGTCCTGATAGCCGCCGTAGTCGCCGCGGACTTTCTGGTCGCCGCCGGCGCAGAAAGCTTTATCGCCTTCACCAGTCAGTACGATAACGCCGATATTGTCGTCATAGCGGGCATCCGCCAGCGCCTGAATCATCTCTTTGACGGTCAGCGGACGGAAGGCGTTGCGCACCTGCGGACGATTGATAGTGATTTTAGCAATCCCGTCAGTCGATTTTTGATAACGAATATCGGTATAGCCTTCTGAGCAATCGTGCCATTCAACGGGGGCGTAGAGCATTGCTTCATCAAGAGAGATCATAGAATGTCCTTCAGTTAACTTGCCAGAATCTGCGCCAGACAGGCAATCACCGCCTCGGGGTTGTCCCGGTGCGCGTTGTGTCCGGCATGGTGAATGATATGGGTATCGGCGGCGAGCGCTTGCGCGATAGCGCGAAACTTCGCGTCGCGTTCGCCGCACAGGTAGTGAAAAGGAAAATCGCGAGCCTGCAGAGACGGGCGCAAATCGGCCTGCCGGGCAAGGGAGGTCGCCTCCAGCATCGCCGCCAGCGTAGCGCCGTTATTGCGGCGACGTAGGGCGACCAATGACGCGCGCTGCGCCGCATTCAGCGAAGCGAAGACCGGTTGCTGATACCAGTCGGCGAAGACCTGCGCTAACGGCTCGCGGCGAAAACGTTCCGCCCAGGCGCTATCGTTGATGAGCCGCGCCTGCCGCGACGCTTCGTCCTGCAGGCCCGGATGTCCGCCCTCAACAATCAGGCCGCGCAGGCCCGCGCGCGGCTGGCAGGCGAAGTTCATCGCCACCCGGCCGCCCAGGGAGTAGCCAACCAACCAGTAATCCAGGATGTTGTAACTATTTAGCGTAGCCTGCAGTAATTCGCTAACCCCGGTAAAGCCATCGACCGCGATATCCGCCGAGCCACCGTGCCCCGGCAGATCGAGATACAGCCGCGGCCAGGCCGGAAACGCTTCGCCAACCGTACGCCACTCGTCGCGGTCTCCGGAAAAGCCGTGCAGGAATACCAGCCAGGGATAACCCGGCTGGCCGCTTTCAACCGTCGCGTTGAGCGTCACAGGCGGCTTACCTGCGCCAGCAGTTGCTGGAGAGTCTGCGTACCGTCGGTCTCGTTAACCGCCAGCTCAATTACCGTCGCCCCGGCGCGGCGCCACGCGCCTGCCAGCGCCTCATCCAGCGACTGCCAGTCATCAGGGCGATGATAAGCCAGACCGAACATCGCCGCCGCATGGCTGAAATCCACGTCCTGCGGCATTAAATAGAACTGGCGGCGCTCGTCCTGCGGCGTCGGCAGCATAGAGAAAATCTGCCCGCCGTTATTATTGACCACGATCAGCACCAGCGGCGCCGACGCCTGGCGCAGCAGGGCCAGCGAGTTGAGATCGTATAACGCCGAAAGATCGCCGACGATTGCAAGCGTAGGCCGGGCGCTCGCCCGCTGCACGCCGGCGGCGGTCGCCAATAGGCCATCGATGCCGCTGGCGCCGCGATTACTATAGACCGGATAACCCGCCGGCAGTTGCCCCAGCGCGTCTATCAGGCGTACCACTAAACTGTTGCCAACAAACAGCTGTCCCTGGTCCGGCAAATAGCGCCGAATGCGCTGCGCCAGCTGCGCTTCGCCAAAAGGCTCGTTGCTGGCGACCGCGGCCTGCCACGCCTGCCCGGCAAGCTGCGGGATCACCGTCGCCCACGGCTGACGTTTCTCCGCCGGATGCAGTTCGAGCCAGCGCTCAACGCTTGAGAGCAGACGGCGACCGCGGTGCTGCGCCGGATCGAGGCGACCGCGCAGATTATCCACCAGCCAGTATTCATCCGGCTCGCAGGTCGCCTGCCACTGGAGCACGCGTTTGCCGGTCAGACTGCTACCGAGTTGCACGACGATTTGCGCCTGCGCCAGTTCGCTGACCGCTTTACCGTTGCCCAGCCACAGGTCGGCGCACGGCAACGGCTGCCCGGTCTGCGACAGGACATCGCCAATCAGCGGCCAGCCGAGGGTCTGCGCCCATTCAGCCACTTTTTTACCTTCCGCGGCGCTCATCCTGCCCGCGACCACTACGCCGCGTTTTTGCCGCCAGAAGAACCAGTCGCGCTGTTTCTCACTCTCCATCTGCAGCGCCTGACGCAGCCAGGGCTTATCGCTCTGCCACCAGTTGCCGAGCTGCTGTTGCCACTCCAGCCCGGTATCGTCCATATCGCCATATAGCGGCTCAGCGAACGGGCAGTTGATATGCACCCCGCCGGCATGCAGCTCGCCCAGCGCCTGATCGATGGTCGAGACCAACCAGCGCGCGGAAATATCCTGCGAAGGACGCGGTAAAGAAACGGTCTGCGCAGGATGAGAAGCAAACATTCCCGGTTGGCGGATGGCCTGATTGGCGCCGCAGTCGATAAGCTCCGGCGGGCGGTCGGCGGTCAGCAGGATCAGTTTTTCACCCGTCAGGCCCGCTTCAATCAGCGCCGGATAGAGATTCGCGGTTGCGGTTCCGGAGGTCACAATCACCGCCACCGGCTGGCGGCTGGCCTTCGCCAGTCCCAGCGCCAGGTGGCCAAGACCACGTTCGTCAAAATGAGTATGATGAATAAAAGCGCGGTTTTCCGCCGCCGCCAGGGTTAAGGGCGTCGAGCGCGAGCCTGGGGCAATGCAAATGTGCTGCACGCCGTGGCGGGTTAAAGCTTCAAGGATCACCGCCGCCCAGCGTCGGTTAAATGCGCTTACTGACATGAAATTGTCCGGTATCAAATATTGATGCTAAGTATAGATAAGGCAGAGTTGCGCCGTTTTGATATACGTCGTCTCTCTACGTTTCTGAAAGTAATAACGTTCGTAATCCCGCCGCTTTATTTTCTATTTCTTGCCACTCCTGCTGCGGGTCAGATCCGCTGACAATACCGGCCCCGGCATACAGCCTCAGGGTGTCGTTTTCGACTTTTGCCGAACGCAGCGCCACGCAAAACTCGCTTTGCGCCAGTGAAAGATAACCTGCGGAGCCGGCATACCATTCGCGGGTGAAAGGCTCATGGCGGCGGATGAACGCCAGCGCCGCCTGGCGCGGCAGCCCCGCCACCGCCGCGGTAGGCTGCAGCTGCAGCAGACAGCGGCTGTCGTCGGGCTCAGCCAGTTCGCACCAGATACAGCGCCGGAGATGCTGCACCTTACGCAGGCGTACGACCTGCGGCGGCAGAACGTCAAGCGTCGGCGACTCGCCCTGCAAACGCTGGCAGATATCCTCCACCACCAGCATATTTTCCCGCTGGTTTTTATCGTCTTTCATTAGCCAATCGGCCAACTGCTGCGCCCGGGCGTCATCGTGATGATTAGCGACGGTGCCCGCCAGCGCTTCGGTGCGCAGCAGCGCGCCGCGTCGCCGCCACAGCCGTTCCGGCGTGGAGCCGAGAAACGCCTGCTGTGGGCTGAAGGCCATCAGGAAGTGAAAACAGTTAAGATTGCTGCGCCGACTGGCCGCCATAATGGCAAACGCCTGCAGCGGCGCGCTGAAGCGTAAATCCGTGACCCGCGCCAGCACAACCTTATCCATTTCGCCGGCGCCGATTGCCTGCGTCGCCTGCGTAATCAGCTCGCGCCACTGCGGGTATTCCGGCGCATGCTGCTCGCTTTGCAGCGGCGGAATCGATGCCGCCGTCGCCTGCTCGCTATTTAATGATTGGAGAAACGCCCGCGCGGCGGCCGCGTCGTCTTGCAGCGAGGTCACACTGTGTACCACCAGCCGTAAAGTCGCTTTGCCACCCAGGCGGCGCCACTCCAGCCGCGGCAGAAACAGATGACCCTGCTGCGGATCGAACGCATTCAGCCCGCTGATGCGCAGATCTTCCCGTCCCTGGGCGCATAAAAAATCATGCGCCGCGGACAAAGAGGCAAAGGTGGTTACTGCCCCCAGCGCCGCCAGCTCTTCATCGCCGTTACGCTGCTGCCAGTAGAATTGCGGCCAGCACGGCTGATGCGCGCACCACAGTAACGGGTCAAAGGCGTCGTTTAACGGGAATGGGATATCAAAAATTCGCGTGCCGGGTGACGGAGGGAAATCTTCAGCCAGGCAGCCCAGCAGGCTTTCCAGCGCGGTGGAAACAGACAGCACGCGAACCTCCACGAAATTAAAAACCCCACATTATAAAGGGTAGCTGCGATAAATAGCAGTACCCATCATGAGGGAGCGAACCTTAACAGGCCCGGCGAACGCCAGCCACCGGATTCGCTACAGGAGGAAAAGTATAGATAATTGATAGCGATACGCTATTACTATTTAGCTTCTTAATGAGTTGTGATGTCACGCGCCATACCGATATGGGCAATACCGTCCTCATCGTATACCTCCGTCACCGGCACAAAACCAAAGCTGGCATAAAATTTCTGCAAATGCGCCTGCGCCCCAAGATAAATCGCCTTCTGCGGCCAGTTCTGCCGGCAGCTGGCCAGCGCCTGCTCCATCAGCTGGTAGCCCAGCTTCTCGCCGCGCACGGACGGGCTGACGATAACCCGACCGATCACCACCGGTTCGAACTCCTCTTCGCTTTTGAGGATCCGCGCATAGGCCACCAGCTCTCCGTCGCGCCAGCCGAGCAGATGACGGTTCTCACCGACTAAATCATCGCCGTCGATATCCTGATAGACGCAGCGTTGTTCGACGACAAACACCGCGCTGCGCAGCTTCAGCAAGGCGTACAGTTGAGCAACGGTGAGCTCGCTGTGATGTAAATCCTGCCAGGTCATCATTTGTGACTCCTTATTGATATACTGATGCTTTACCACTCGCCTGAGGACACTGGACGATGGAATTAACATTTTTGGGGACATCTGCCGGCGTGCCGACCCGTACGCGTAATATGACGTCGATAATACTGAATTTGCAACAACCCACCAGCGCTGAAATGTGGTTGTTTGACTGCGGCGAAGGCACCCAGCATCAGTTTCTCCATACCCCTTACCACCCAGGCAAACTGAATAAAATTTTCATCACTCACCTGCACGGCGATCATCTGTTCGGCCTGCCCGGCCTGTTGTGCAGCCGCTCGATGCAGGGAAATTCGCTGCCGCTGACGGTTTACGGGCCAAAAGGGATTAAAGAATTTATCGAAACCGCGCTGCGCCTGAGCGGCTCATGGACCGATTATCCGCTCACTATCATCGAAGTCGGCCCCGGCCTGGTCTTCGACGAAGATGGCTATCGGGTCAGCGCGTACCCGCTCAGTCATCCGGTGGAGTGCTACGGCTACCGCATCGAACAGCATGACAAGCCCGGAACGCTCGATGCCGCCCAACTGATTGCCGATGGCGTGCGTCCGGGGCCGCTGTTCCATCAGCTCAAGCTCGGCCAGCGTGTTGAACTGGAAGATGGCCGGGTCATCGACGGTAGCCGCTACCTGGGGCCATCGACGCCGGGTAAAACGCTGGCCATTTTTGGCGATACCGCCCCCTGCCCGCAGGCGCTGGAGATGGCGCGCGGCGCGGATGTGATGGTCCACGAAACCACCCTTGAGCAGGCGATGGCGGAGAAAGCCAATAGCCGTGGCCACTCTTCCAGTCAGCAAACCGCGGCGCTTGCCAAAGAAGCGGGGGTCGGCACGCTAATCGCCACCCACTTTAGCTCGCGCTACGATGCCGAAGGCTGCCTGCGTATGCTGGCGGAATGTCGGGAGATTTTCGCCAATACGCTACTGGCGGAGGATTTTATGGTCTATCGGCTGGCGTAAACCGCAGGCATAAAAAAACCGCCGACAAGTCGGCGGTTTTTTATTTATAGCGCAGATTACATCAGCGGCGTCGCCAGCTGCACGATGCTAATCAGCGGCTGCGGCCACACGCCGAGCACCAGCACCAGCAGCGCGGAGATCAGCACTACGATACCGCCGGCGCTGTACTGCCAGTTTGACGGCGCATCGCGGTTCAGTTGCTCCGGGGCGCTCAGGTACAAGCTGACGGCAACGCGCAGATAATAGTAGAGACCAATCGCCGAACCAATCACCACCGCGGCAACCAGCCACCACAGGTGCGCATGCACACCGACGGCCAGCACGTAGAACTTACCGATAAAGCCGAGGGTCATCGGAATACCGGCCAGCGACAGCATCATCACCGTCATTACCGCCGACAGGATCGGACGGTGCCAGAACAGACCGCGGTAGGAGAACAGCGAGTCAGCATCCGGACCGCGGTACGGGCTGGACATCAGGCTGACCACGCCGAACGCGCCGAGACTGCTGAACAGATAACCGGCCAGGTAGACGCCAACGGCTTCCATCGACATTTCGCCGCTCTGCAGGGCGATTAACGCCACCAGCAGATAGCCGAGGTGTGAGATGGAAGAGTAACCGAGCAGACGCTTAATGTTGGTCTGGCTCAGCGCCATCAGGTTACCGAAGATGATAGAGGCGAAGGCGATCAGGCCCAGCACCACACGTACTGCTTCACTGTCGCCCACCGGCATGTACAGGAACAGACGCATCACCACGCCGAAGATGGCAATCTTGCTGGCGGTCGCCAGGAAGGTGGATACCGGCGCAGGCGCGCCCTGGTATACATCCGGCGTCCACAGGTGGAACGGCACCAGCGACAATTTAAAGCCAAGACCGACGATCATCAGACCGAGGCCCGCCAGCAGAAGCGGCTCGTGCAGCGCGTTGTCAGCCAGGCTCTTGCCCAGCGCGAGGAAGGACAGGTTACCGGAATTCGCATATACCAGCGCCATACCGAACAGCAGGAAAGACGAGGCTGCCGCGGAGAGGATGGTGTATTTGATGCTCGCTTCCAGCGAACGTTTCTGGCGGAAAGCGTAACCGACCAGGCCGAACAACGGCAGCGAAATCAATTCGATACCGAGGAACAGCGAGGCCAGGTGATTGGCGCCGGCCAGCAGAATGCCACCCAGCGCGGCGATCAGCACCAGCAGGTAGAACTCTTCTTTATTGTCCTTGTAACCCTCAAGCCATGGGTAGGCGAAAGTACAGGTCGCGAGGCTCGCCAACAGCACCAGCCCGGTATAGAGCATCGAGTAACCGTCAACGCGGATCAGCGGGGTGACGTCCATCGCCCCGTTCTGACCAACAAACCAGAGCGAGACCAGCGCGGCGTTTAGTCCGAGAACCGACAACGTGGCATTGAGAAAATGATTGCGTCGCCACGCAATGGAGAGCATCACAACCACCACCGTCAAGCCGACGATCAGCAGCGGTAGCAGTGCGATCAGTTGTTGTGGAGTTATTGTCATGGCGAATTACGGCCTTGTAGTAGAAACAGAATTAACAAACCACTGCTGAATGTTGCTCATCGCAGCATGCGAGGTGTCGAGAATCGGCTGCGGGAAGAAGCCCAACAGCACCAGCAGCAGCACCAGCAGCAGGATGATAGACAGTTCACGCAGGGACATCCCCGGCAGCTCTTTCGTCGCGATTTCGCTCTTCGCCTTACCGAAGTAGGCGCGATGCAGCATCGACAGCGAGTAAACGGAAGCGAATACCAGACCAAAGGTCGAGATAACGGTAATCACCGGCACCACTTTATAGCTGCCGAACAGAATCATAAATTCGCCGACAAAGTTACCGGTGCCCGGCATCCCCAGGGTGGCGACAGCGAAGAACATCGACATCGCCGGCAGCCATTTAATTTTGCTCCACAAGCCGCCCATCTGGCGCATATCGCGGGTGTGCAGACGTTCGTACAGCTGGCCGCACAGAATGAACAGACCCGCCGCGGACAGACCGTGGGCAATCATCTGAATCACCGCCCCTTGATAAGCCAGCTGGCTACCGGTGTAGATAGCAATCAGCACGAAGCCCATGTGGGAAACGGAGGTGTATGCAATCAGACGTTTGATATCGGTCTGGGCGAAGGCCATCCACGCGCCGTAGAAGATACCGATCACGCCCAGCCACATGGCGATTGGCGCAAACTCGGCGGAGGCGTTCGGGAACAACGGCAGCGCAAAGCGCAGCAGACCGTAGGCCGCGGTTTTCAGCAAGATGCCCGCGAGGTCGACGGAACCGGCCGTCGGCGCCTGGGAGTGGGCGTCCGGTAGCCAGCCGTGCAGCGGTACTACCGGCATTTTCACCGCGAAGGCGATGAAGAAGCCGAGCATTAGCATGTATTCCACGCCGTGCGACATCGGAGTTTTCAGCAGCTCTTCATAGTTGAAGGTCCACACGCCGGTGGCGTTGAAGTGGACGAATGCCAGCGCCAGAATGGCGATCAGCATCACCAGACCGCTCGCCTGGGTATAGATGAAGAACTTGGTGGCCGCCGTGATACGCGTTTTACCGTCAGAGGCTTTGTGCCCCCACAGCGCGATCAGGAAGTACATCGGCACCAACATCATTTCCCAGAAGAAGAAGAACAGGAACATGTCGATGGCGAGGAATACCCCGATGACGCCGCCCAGGATCCACATCAGGTTGAGGTGGAAGAAGCCCTGGTACTTTTCGATTTCGCGCCAGGAACAGAGCACCGCCAACACGCCGAGCAGGCCGGTCAGCACCACCATGAGCAGCGACAGACCGTCAATCGCCAGATGGATGCTAATGCCGAAACGTGGGATCCACGGCAGCACGAATTCCGACTGCCACTGCGGAATCCCCGCGGATTGCGTCAGAGAATAGCCGCCCTGCATCCACAGCTGCAGGCCAAGCACCAGCGTCAGTCCCATGGTAATCAGCGCGATCCAGCGCGGCAGTTTCACGCCAAAGCGTTCAGTCTGCCAGCACAGGAAGCCGCCAATAAAGGGGATTAATATTAGCCAGGGTAATAACATGGCGATTTTTATTCCTTGTTAAAGTCCCGTTCAGGACCGATTTTCAACGAATTCGACTACATTCACGTTTGAGGGCGGTTTGTTGTGTCGGGTGGCGATTCGCTTACCCGACCTACGGTTTCGTAGGCCCGGTAAGCGAAGCGCCACCGGGCAAAACCGCGCGCTCAAATCAACGCAGTACCATCAGCAGAGCCAGCACCACCACCGCGCCAATGCTCATTGAAGCCACATACCAGCGCAGATAGCCGTTCTCGCTCACCAGCAGACCTTTGCCTGCGAAGCGGGACAGAATCGCCGGGATATTCATCAACGAGTTCAGCGGATCGCTCTTCAGCAGCCAGGCAATGCCGAGGAATGGTTTGACGAACACTTTGTCGTATAACCAGTCGAAGCCCCAGGCATGGAACCACCAGGTGCCGAAGAAGCGGCCAGGCGCGCTGTTGGCGATGGAAGTCACCAGCGTACGTTTGCCCAGCCACAGCCATGCGGCGATCAGGATGCCGGCGATAGCGATAATCCCGGAGGTCATTTCCAGCGTCATCACGCTACCGTGAGCGAGCTCAGTGGTCTGCGGCAGAACGCCTTCCAGCGGCGGCACAATCAGCGCGCCAACGAAGGTGGACAGAATCAGCAGCACAATCAGCGGCAGATGGTGGGTAATCCCCTTCCCTGCATGCGCGTGAATTTGCTCTTTACCGTGGAACACGATGAAAATCATACGGAAGGTATACAGCGAGGTCATAAAGGCGCCGACCAGGCCCGCTACCATCAGATTGATATGACCGTTGGCCATCGCGCCAGCCAGAATCTCATCCTTACTGAAGAAGCCTGCGGTGATAAGCGGCAGAGCGGACAGCGCCGCGCCCCCCACCAGGAAGCAGACATAAACCAGCGGAATGGATTTGCGCAGGCCGCCCATCTTGAAGATGTTCTGTTCATGATGGCAGGCGAGGATCACCGAACCGGACGACAGGAACAGCAGCGCTTTAAAGAACGCGTGCGTCATCAGGTGGAAGATCGCTGCGTCCCATGCCTGCACGCCCAGCGCGAGGAACATGTAGCCAATCTGGCTCATGGTCGAGTAAGCCAGCACACGTTTGATGTCGGTCTGCACCAGCGCGGCGAAGCCCGCCAGCACCAGCGTGATTGCGCCAACGATACCGACCAGATGCAGCACTTCCGGCGTCATCAGGAACAGGCCGTGGGTACGGGCAATCAGGTACACGCCCGCGGTCACCATGGTAGCCGCGTGGATCAGCGCAGAGACCGGCGTTGGGCCCGCCATCGCATCGGCAAGCCACGTTTGCAGCGGCAACTGAGCGGATTTACCGACCGCGCCGCCGAGCAGCATCAGCGTCGCCCACTGCAGCGTGGTGCTGCCGTTTGCGAAGTGCTGCGGCGCCAGCTCAACCATTTCACGGAAGTTCAGGGTGCCCAATTCGTTATAAAGAATGAACAGCGCGAAGGCGAGGAACACGTCGCCGACGCGGGTGACCACGAACGCTTTCATCGCCGCGGCGTTGTTCTTCGGATCGGTGTAATAGAAGCCGATCAGCAGGTACGAACAGAGACCCACGCCTTCCCAACCCAGGTACATCAACAGCAGGTTATCGGCCAGCACCAGAACGACCATGCTGGCGATAAACAGGTTGGTGTAAGCGAAGAAGCGAGAGTAGCCCTCTTCGCCGCGCATGTACCAGGAGGCAAACATGTGGATCAGGAAGCCGACGCCGGTAACCACGGAAAGCATGGTCAGAGACAGGCCATCCAGCACCAGGTTGAAGCCGATGTTGAAATCACCGACCGACATCCAGTTCCACAGCGGTACGCTGACCGCCTGTTTACCGTTAGCGAAAAAGTCGACGCCGACGTACGCCGTCACCAGCGCCGCCAGGCCTACCGAGCCCATCCCAACGGTGGCGGAAAGATTTTCCGACCAGCGTCCGCGGGAGAAGGCCAGCAGCACAAAGCCAATCAATGGCAGAAGAATGGTTAAGGCAAGCATGTTCATCCACGCAACTCACTTACTGAATCGATGTTCAGGTTCTGGCGGCGACGATGGAGCTGCAGCAGCAGCGCCAGACCGATACTCGCTTCCGCAGCCGCGAGGCTGATGGCGAGGATATACATAATCTGACCATCAGTCTGGCCCCAGTAGCTTCCCGCGACCACGAATGCCAGCGCGGCGGCGTTAATCATGATTTCCAGGCTAATCAGCATAAATAGCAGATTGCGGCGGATCACAAGACCAGTCAGGCCGAGCACAAACAGGATGGCGGCGAGGATCAGTCCATGTGTTAAGGGGATCATGCGTGTTCCTCCGTTTTTCTTTTGTCGCTGTCGTTCACGCGGTTGCTCAGCACCTCACCGGCGCGCTCTTCGCGGCCAATGTGGAAGGCGACAACCAGGCCCGCCAGCAGCAGCATGGAGGCCAGCTCCACCGCCAGGACGTACGGCCCAAACAGCGCAATACCCACTTCTTTGGCGTTGATCGCCGCGCCGTCGATACCCTGGTCATTGATGCCCAGGATGGCGTAAACGATAACCACCAGCAGCACCGCGGAAAGGATGGCCGGGCCAATCCAGATCCCCGGCTGCAGCCATTTGCGTTCCTGTTCGATCTCGGTGCCGCCCAGGTTGAGCATCATCACCACGAACACGAACAGCACCATAATGGCCCCGGCGTAAACGATGATTTCCAGCGCACCGGCGAAGTAAGCGCCCAGCGAGAAAAACACCCCGGCAATCGCTAACAGCGAAATGATCAGGTACAGCAGCGCGTGCACCGGATTGGTGTGGGTGACGACCCGCAAGGTTGCGAGGATGGCTATCAGGCCACAGATATAAAAAGCGAATTCCATTGCCCCTCTCCTTACGGTAACAGGCTCTTGACGTCGATTGGCTTAGCTTCGTTTTCCGCTTCGCCCTTATCTTTGCCGTCGATTGCCATACCCGCCATCCGGTAGAAGTTATATTCCGGGTATTTGCCCGGACCGGAAATCAGCAGATCCTCTTTTTCGTACACCAGATCCTGACGTTTGTATTCGCCCAGTTCGAAGTCCGGGGTCAACTGAATCGCCGTGGTCGGGCACGCTTCTTCGCACAGGCCGCAGAAAATGCAGCGTGAGAAGTTGATGCGGAAGAACTCCGGGTACCAGCGGCCATCTTTGGTCTCTGCTTTCTGCAGAGAAATACAGCCAACCGGGCAGGCTACCGCACACAGGTTACAGGCAACGCAGCGCTCTTCACCGTCCGGATCGCGCGTCAGCACGATACGGCCACGATAGCGCGGCGGCAGATATACCGGCTCTTCCGGGTACATCTGAGTTTCACGTTTGGCGAAGGCGTGCATCCCGATCATGCAAATACTGCGGACCTGGGTGCCGAACCCTACCAATAATTCTTTTAAGGTCATGTTCAATTCACCCCTTATTGCGCCTGCCAGAGAATGACAGCCGCCGTTACCAACAAGTTGACCAGCGTTAACGGCAGGCATACCTTCCAGCCAAAGGACATTACCTGGTCATAACGCGGACGCGGTAATGATGCGCGGATCAAAATGAACATCATCATGAAGAACGCGGTTTTCAGCGCGAACCAGATGAAAGGCGGTAACCACGGGCCATTCCAGCCGCCGAAGAACAGCGTAACGATCAGCGCTGAAACGGTGACAATCCCGATGTATTCGCCGACGAAGAACAGACCGAATTTCATACCGGAATATTCAATGTGGTAACCATCGGCCAGTTCCTGTTCCGCTTCCGGCTGGTCGAACGGGTGACGGTGACACACAGCCACGCCGGCGATGGCGAAAGTGACGAAGCCAAAGAACTGCGGGATGACGTTCCACAGATGCGCCTGGTTGTTGACGATATCGGTCATGTTGAATGACCCCGCCTGCGCCACCACGCCCATCAGGGAGAGACCGAGGAACACTTCGTAGCTCAGCGTTTGCGCGGAAGCACGCATCGCCCCCAGCAGCGAGTATTTGTTGTTACTCGACCAACCGGCGAACAGGACCGCGTAAACCGCCAGGCCTGCCATCATCAGGAAGAACAGAATACCGATGTTCAGGTCGGCGACCACCCACGACGGGCTAACCGGCACGATAGCAAAAGCCAGCAGCAGCGAAGTAAAGGCGATAACCGGCGCCAGAGTAAAGATCACGCGATCGGAGAAGCGCGGGATCCAGTCCTCTTTGAAGAACATCTTGATCATGTCGGCGACCAGCTGCAGCGAACCGCCCCAGCCCACGCGGTTAGGTCCGTAGCGGTTCTGGAACAGGCCGAGCAGACGACGCTCGCCGAAGCTCATGAACGCGCCGCAGGTGACGACCACCAGCAGAATGACCACGGCCTTCAGGATGCTTAACAAAATGTCGATAAGATCCGGCGTTAACCAACTCATGCTTGCGCCTCCTGCAGTGAATCAATACGCGCCCCGGCCAGTACCGGCGCGATGCCCGGCATGCCCATCGGTAAGCCAACCTGTCCCGCGGCCAGCCCTTCAGAAATAACCAGCGGCAAACTCAGCGTCTGGCCTTCAACGCTGAAGGAAACCATCGCCCCGGCATTGACGCCAAGCTTTGCGGCATCCGCCGGGTTCAGCTTGATGTACGGCTCAGGCATCCGGCTCTGGAACACCGGAGAACGCTGCGACAGCTCATCGCTGCCAAACAGGTGGTAGTAAGGCGCGATACGCCATTTGCCCTCTTCCGCGTGGAAGCTGGCCGGAACCGCCGTGAAGTACTCCAGCCCGCTGGCGGAAGCTTCAATCAGACGCACGCCCGGATCGCCGTGGCGCAGTTTACCGCCCACTTCATCCTGGAATTTGTTCCATGCCTGCGGGGAGTTCCAGCCCGGCGCCCACGCAAACGGAATTTGCGAACGCGGCGCGGACGGCTGGTTGTTCCCTTCCATCGAGAAGGCGAACATGGTGTCTTTATCCTGCGGTTGGCGCGGTTCGTGCACGCTGATGTTGGCGCGCATCGCCGTGCGGCCGCTGTAGCGGTGCGGTTCACGCGCCAGCTTCTGACCGCGAATGCGGAAGGTCGCATCCGGCGCGGCATCTTTAATGCCCGCCAGCTGCGGCAGCGCCGCAATCGCCGCATCGATGACGTGGTCCAGCTGCGTCCAGTCAACCTGACGGTTGTTGACGGTGCTGTGCAGCGAATGCAGCCAGCGCCAGCTTTCCAGCATCACGGTTTTCGCGTCGTAGTAAGCCGGATCGTAAACCTGGAAGAAACGCTGGGCGCGGCCTTCGTTGTTCACCACGGTACCGTCGCTTTCAGCAAAGCTTGCCGCGGAGAGCACCAGGTGAGCTTTGTCCATAATCGCGGTGCGCTGATGATCAACCACCATCACCAGCGGCGCTTTCGCCAGCGCAGCGTCGACGCGCGCGGCGGAAGCATGACGGTGCAGGTCGTTTTCCAGCACGATAACCGCATCTGCGGCACCGCTTTCCAGTTCGTCCAGCGCCTCTTCAAGCGAGCCGCCGCCGATCATGCCCAGGCCAACGCTGTTCACCGCGCGGGCGACCATAGTCACGCCAACATCGGCGCCGCGGCCTTTCAACGCTTTCGCCACGTTGGCGGCAGCCTGAATGATTTCCATGCTGCCGGCGTTAGTGCCGGAGATAATCAGCGGTTTTTTCGCCCCGGCCAGCGCCTGAACGATCACATCAACTTTACCCTGCAGGTCATGGCTCAGGCCATCAACCGCCGGCGCGCTGTTGTCCAGCGCATGGGCGATAGCAAAGCCCAGACGCGCCTGATCTTCCACCGGCGCGCGATAGGTCCACGCCGCGATGTCATCGAGACGGGTGTCGTCGATATTAGTGACGAATAACGGATGCTTGGCGCGCTGTCCGATGTTGAGAATTGCCGCAATCTGCCAGTCGGCCACTTTCTGCGCCGCCGCCATTTCGCGTGCTTTCCCTTTCACCGCCTGGCGTACCGCCAGGGCAACGCGCGCGCCGGTCTGGGTAATGTCTTCGCCCAGCACCAGTACCGCATCGTAGGATTCGATATCGCGCAGCGTCGGGGTATGGATCCCACCTTCGCGCAGCACTTTGAGCATCATCTGCAGGCGCGCTTGTTCGCCTTTAGCGATGCCGGTATAGAAGTTTTCGCTACCGACCAGCTCACGCAGCGCGAAGTTACTTTCAATGCTGGCGCGCGGAGAACCGATACCAATGACTTTCTTCGACTGGCGCAGGATATCCGCCGCCCCCTGCATCGCCTGTTCGGCGTTGAGCGCGATCAGATCGTCGCCGCGGCGCTGAACCGGCTGACGCGGACGATCTTTGAGGTTTACGTAGCCATAGCCGAAACGACCGCGGTCGCAGAGGAAGTAGCGGTTCACGGTGCCGTTATAACGGTTTTCGATACGACGCAGCTCGCCATAGCGTTCGCCAGGGCTGATGTTACAGCCAATGGAACACTGCTGGCAGATGCTCGGCGCAAACTGCATGTCCCACTTACGGTTGTAACGCTCGGAGTGCGTTTTATCGGTGAAGACGCCGGTCGGGCAGACTTCAACCAGGTTACCGGAGAATTCGCTTTCCAGCGTGCCATCTTCCGGGCGGCCGAAGTAGACGTTGTCATGAGCGCCATAAACGCCCAGATCGGTGCCGTCGGCATAATCTTTATAGTAGCGAACGCAGCGGTAGCAGGCGATGCAGCGGTTCATTTCGTGAGAAATAAATGGCCCCAAATCCTGGTTGCGGTGGGTACGCTTGGTGAAACGATAGCGGCGGAAGCTATGGCCGGTCATGACCGTCATATCCTGCAGGTGGCAGTTGCCCCCCTCTTCGCAGACCGGGCAGTCGTGCGGGTGGTTGGTCATCAGCCACTCCACCACGCTTTCGCGGAACTGCTTCGCTTCGCCGTCGTCAATAGAAATAAAGGTGCCGTCAGATGCCGGAGTCATACAGGACATCACCAGGCGACCACGCGTGTCTTCCGCGTTCTGATATTGCTTCACCGCACACTGGCGGCAAGCACCGACGCTCCCTAGCGCCGGGTGCCAGCAAAAGTATGGAATATCAAGACCAAGAGAGAGACAAGCCTCTAGCAGGTTGTCCGCTCCGTTGACCTCGTATTCTTTGCCGTCTACATGAATCGTAGCCATTTGCGTGCTTCCAAAAATAAAAAACCTTTAGATTACCAGCGCGTCTTAAGCAGGTTCGGCTGAATACCGTTAATTGCATGGGTATTGCTGAACTGCTGCTTAATGCCAGCCTCGAATTCTTCGCGGAAATATTTGATAGCGCTCTGCAGCGGTTCAACCGCGCCCGGCGCGTGCGCGCAGAAGGTTTTACCCGGCCCGAGGAATCGACACAGTTGCTCAAGAGTTTCGATATCGCCAGGCTGGCCTTCGCCGCGCTCCAGGGCGCGCAGGATCTTCACGCTCCACGGCAGGCCGTCGCGGCAAGGCGTACACCAGCCGCAGGATTCGCGGGCAAAAAATTCTTCGAGGTTGCGCACCAGCGGAACCATGCCGATCTCGTGGTCGACGGCCATCGCCAGCGCGGTGCCCAGACGGCTACCTGCTTTACCAATGCTTTCAAACTCCATCGGCAAATCGAGGTGCGCTTCGGTCAGGAAGTCGGTACCGGCGCCGCCCGGCTGCCAGGCTTTAAACTTCAGGCCATCGCGCATGCCGCCGGCGTAATCTTCGAGGATCTCGCGCGCGGTGGTGCCGAACGGCAGTTCCCAGACGCCCGGATTCTTCACGCGCCCGGAGAAGCCCATCAGCTTGGTGCCGGCATCTTTGCTGGTTGAAATATTCTGGTACCACTCCACGCCGTTGGCGAGGATGGCAGGGACGTTGCACAGGGTTTCAACGTTGTTGACGCAGGTCGGTTTGCCCCATACGCCGGAGCTCGCCGGGAACGGCGGCTTGGAGCGCGGGTTAGCGCGACGGCCTTCCAGCGAGTTGATAAGCGCCGTCTCTTCACCGCAGATATAGCGCCCTGCCCCGGTGTGCACGAACAGCTCGAAGTCAAAACCGGTACCGAGGATGTTTTTCCCCAACAGGCCCGCTTCGGTAGCTTCGGCAATCGCACGACGCAGATGCTGCGCCGCTTCGATATATTCGCCGCGCAGGAAGATGTAACCACGGTAGGCCTTCAGCGCAAAGGCGGAGATCAGCATGCCTTCCACCAGCAGGTGCGGCAGCTGTTCCATCAGCAGACGGTCTTTATAGGTACCCGGTTCCATTTCATCGGCATTACACAGCAGGTAACGGATGTTCATGGACTCGTCTTTCGGCATCAGGCTCCACTTCAGACCGGTGGAAAAGCCCGCGCCGCCGCGCCCTTTCAGGCCGGCGTCTTTTACCGCATTGACGATTTCATCCGGCGCCATGCCGCTTAAGGCCTTGCGCGCCCCTTCATAACCGTTTTTGCTGCGATACTCGTCCAGCCACACCGGCTGCTTGTCATCGCGCAGACGCCAGGTTAATGGATGCGTTTCGGCAGTACGAATAATGGTTTTCATTTATACCGCTCCAGGAGGTCAGGAATCGCTTCCGGCGTCAGATAACTGTGCGTGTCGTCATCAATCATCATGGTCGGCCCCTTGTCGCAGTTGCCAAGGCAACAGGTCGGCAGCAGCGTGAAGCGGCCATCAAAGGTGGTTTGACCCGGTTTGATGTCCAGCTTTTTCTCGATAGCCGACTGGATCCCCTGGAAACCGGTGATATGGCACACCACGCTGTCGCAGTAGCGGATCACGTGACGGCCAACCGGCTGGCGGAAGATCTGGCTGTAGAATGTCGCCACGCCTTCGACGTCGCTTGCCGGGATCCCCAGCACATCGGCGATCGCGTAGATCGCGCCATCCGGCACCCAGCCGCGCTGTTTTTGAACAATTTTCAGCGCTTCGATGGACGCCGCACGCGGGTCTTCGTAGTGGTGCTTTTCGTGCTCAATAGCCTCACGCTCTGCCGCACTCAGCTCAAAAGCCTCGGTTTGTGGTTGTTGATTCTCGTGCATAATTAGCGGTCCACGTCTGACATAACAAAATCGATACTACCCAGATAGACGATAAGGTCGGATACCAGGCTGCCGCGGATCGCCGCCGGGATCTGCTGCAGGTGCGCATAGCTCGGGGTACGAATACGGGTACGGTAGCTCATGGTGCTGCCGTCGCTGGTCAGGTAGTAACTGTTAATCCCCTTCGTCGCTTCAACCATCTGGAAGGATTCGTTGGCCGGCATCACCGGGCCCCAGGAAACCTGCAGGAAGTGCGTAATCAGGGTCTCAATGTGCTGCAGCGTGCGCTCTTTCGGCGGCGGCGTAGTCAGCGGGTGATCCGCTTTGAACGGGCCTTCCGGCATATTATCGAGGCACTGCTGGAGAATGCGCAGGCTCTGGCGCAGCTCTTCCACTTTCAGCATCACGCGGGTGTAGCAGTCGGAAACGCCGCCGCCGGTCGGGATTTCAAAGTCGAAGTTTTCGTAGCCAGAATAAGGACGCCATTTACGCACGTCGAAGCCGATACCGGTCGCGCGCAGACCTGCGCCAGTGGTGCCCCACTCCAGCGCTTCTTTTGCGGTGTAGGCGGCAACGCCTTTGGAACGGCCAATCAGAATGGTGTTGCGCAGCGCGGCTTTCTCATAGGAATCCAGGCGCTTCGGCATCCACTCAAGGAATTCACGCAGCAGGCGATCCCAGCCGCGCGGCAGGTCGTGGGCGACGCCGCCGATGCGGAACCACGCCGGGTGCATACGGAAACCGGTGATCGCTTCGACCAGATCGTAGATTTTCTGACGATCGGTAAAGGCGAAGAAGACCGGGGTCATCGCGCCGACGTCCTGAATAAAGGTCGAGATATACAGCAGGTGGCTATTGATGCGGAACAGTTCGGACAGCATCACGCGGATCACGTTCACGCGATCCGGCACGGTGATCCCGGCCAGTTTTTCCACCGCCAGCACGTATGGCATCTCGTTGACGCAGCCGCCGAGGTATTCGATACGGTCGGTGTACGGGATGTAGCTGTGCCAGGACTGGCGTTCGCCCATTTTCTCCGCGCCGCGGTGGTGGTAGCCGATGTCCGGCACGCAGTCGACGATCTCTTCGCCATCCAACTGCAGAATAATACGGAATGCGCCGTGAGCGGACGGGTGGTTCGGGCCGAGGTTGAGGAACATAAAGTCCTCGTTTTCGGTGCCGCGCTTCATACCCCACTCTTCCGGCTTGAAGGTTAACGCTTCCATTTCCAGATCCTGCTTGGCTTTGGTCAGCTCAAACGGATCGAATTCGGTGGCGCGCGCCGGATAGTCTTTACGCAGCGGGTGGCCTTCCCAGGTCGGCGGCATCATGATGCGGCGCAGATTCGGGTGACCGTCGAAGGTCACGCCAAACATTTCCCAGGTTTCACGCTCATACCAGTTGGCGTTAGGGAACAGTTTGGTGAAGGTCGGCAGATGCAGATCGTTTTCAGACAACGCCACCTTGAGCATGATATCGCGGTTGCGGTCTACTGAGATCAGGTGGTAGAAAACGGAAAAATCCGCGGCTGGCAAGCCATCGCGGTGCGTACGTAAACGTTCGTCCATGCCGTGCAGGTCAAACAGCATCACGTAAGGTTTCGGCAATCTCTTCAGGAAATCACCCACCTCAAGCAGCTGTTCGCGCTTCACCCACACCACCGGAACGCCGGTACGGGTAGGCTGAACGGTAAAGGCATCCGGCCCAAAACGGTTGCGCAGTTCGCCGATCACCGGGTCATCAAGGTGATCGCGGGTTTGCCAGGCTGGTGCGGCGTCATGCGCGGTTAAATCAGTCATATTGTTCACCATTGCAAAAGGTCCGTGGTGACTGCCGGGCGAGGCTTCGCTGCTTTTGTAGATTGATTTGCGAAGTCTGGTTCCCGCCCGCAGGCGCAAGTTAAATCTCGTCCGGAGTCCGCAGATTGGTCACCGCAATTCGTTCGCCGCGTTTACGCTCGCGCTCGGATTGCATGTTGGCGCGATAGACGCCCTGATCGCCAACCACCCATGAGAGAGGACGGCGCTCTTTACCAATGGATTCCTGCAGCAGCATCAGCGCCTGCATATAAGCTTCCGGACGCGGCGGACAGCCCGGGATGTAAACATCCACCGGAATAAACTTGTCCACGCCCTGGACGACGGAGTAGATATCGTACATCCCGCCGGAGTTAGCGCATGCGCCCATAGAGATAACCCACTTCGGCTCCAGCATCTGATCGTACAGGCGCTGAATAACCGGGGCCATTTTGGTGAAGCAGGTACCGGCGACCACCATCAGGTCGGCCTGACGCGGAGAGGCACGCAGTACTTCCGCGCCAAAACGCGCAACGTCATGCACCGCAGTGAATGACGTCACCATTTCTACATAGCAGCAAGACAGGCCGAAGTTGTACGGCCAAATCGAGTTCTTACGGCCCCAGTTCACCATGTCATGCAGCGCGTGTTCGAGTTTCCCCATATACACGCTTTTATTGACTTCTTGCTCCAGGGGGTCAGTTACGATCTCCTGTTTTTGCAGGGGGTAACGGTCGTTCTCACCGTTAGGATCTATGCGGGTGAGCGTATAATCCATCTTATTGCCTCGCTTTTACTGCATATGACGGTTAGTGGGACTGTCTGTTTCCGGGTTAACCAGCGTGCGACGGGAACGCGCAGGCGTCCAGTCCAGTGCGCCGATGCGAACGAGGTAAACCAGACCAGCCAGTAGCACTAAAATGAAAATTGCGGCTTCCACAAAGCCAACCCAGCCGCTTTCGCGAATGGATGTTGACCATGCGTAGAGATACAGGGCTTCCACGTCGAAGATAACGAAGAACATGGCGACCAGATAAAACTTCGCAGAAAGACGTAAGCGGGCCGAACCAACGGAGTCGATCCCCGATTCAAACGGCGTGTTTTTGCTACGCGCGCGCGCGCGACCGCCGAGGTACCAGCCGCCGACGAGCATCAGGCAGCACAGACCGATAGCGATGATGAGAAATATAGCGAATGCCCAATGATGAGCGATGACTTCAGTGGATGTTGACATACGCATTGCTTAACCAAAAAAGTGTAGCGCCAAAACCCTCTGCTCTTGATGGCAGATGAACGCCACAGCGTTTCACGGGAGGAATAAAAAAATGACCTTGCAAAAAAGCGTCCCTGGTTGATGAGGAAGCCCAAATGCCGTGGCTTTTTACCCCTTTCTTTAACCTTTTGTCAACTTTAACAAAAGTTTTAACTACATTAATTTACATTGGAGTATTTTCATTAACATTAAATGCCCTTTGTTGCGTAATAACCTTGCATATCATTCGGATTTAGTGTTGTTGAATCGTGTCCGTTTTAGACGTAAATCAATTTCGCCAATCTATTTTGACAGGATTTGGCCGCGATTCCTCCCCCCAAGTAGGGGTATTTTCTTGATCTGTGACACGCTTTTGTTAATTACATCTGGAAAACGGCAACAATCCGTCCGGTTTTTTAACATTAGCAGGAAGTATTGAAACTGCAGCTAAAAACAGAGAAACAATGGTCGCTTTCAACCCAACTCATTGATTCATTTATCAATAAATTATTAAACTGCTTAAAATCCTTGTAAAATATAAAAAAAAAGAGCCACTGACCCCATTTTGTCGATCGGTGGCTCTTTTTTACACTTACATTTTGTTACCGGATTATTGTGATCGATATATGATAATTCGGCTTTATGAAACCAGAGAACTGTCTCCCCCTTCCGGGGTATATAGGGTTTCCGTGTTCCACGGATTATGGTCCTGGCTCAGCGACTGAAAAATCGCCTGCGCCAGTTCGTTTTCCCGCTGCGGATTGCAGCTCAGCACATAGTGGGTATCAGGCAAGCCCGGTAGGCCATCGCTTTTACCCGGAACGCGTAGCTCCGGACTCATCATTTCTACCGGACGCGCGGTGACGCCAAGGCCCGCTTTCACCGCCGCCTTCACCCCGGCTAAAGAACTGGCGGCATGCGCCAAATGCCAGGGAACCTGCGCAGCGTTCAGCGCGGAGATGATATCTTCGCGAAACGGCCCGGACTCTTCGAGCAGCACCAGCGGAACGGATTCACCCTGCGCCAGTACGTAATCCGCGGCGCAGTACCACAGCGTCGGCGAGATACGCAGCGTCAGGACGTCAAATTCGCCGGTTTGATGCGTCGTTAATGCCAGGTCGATCTCGCCGCTGCCCAACTTCGCGACGATATCGGCGTAATTCAGGACCTTTATTTCCAGCGTCAGTTTGGGATAGAAGCTGCCGATTCGGTTGAGCAGGTAAGGCAGGATGGTATCCGCCGTTTCATCGGAAGCGCCGATAGTTAGCGTCCCCTGCAGGCTGCCAAACATCAGCGACATGCAGGCCTCATCATTAAAGCGCAGTATTTTGCGCGCGTAGCTGAGCAGTTGGATCCCCTGCTCGGTCAGTAATTTATTGCGCCCATGACGGGCGAAAAGCTCTTTGCCTACCAGTTGCTCCAGGCGCTGCATCTGCTGACTGACGGCGGACTGGGTACGACATACCGCGGCAGCGGCCGCCGCGAAGGTGCTCAGATCGGCGACGGCGACGAAGGTCCGCAGCAGATCGAGATCGAGATTCAGTATCGGACGATTTGCATTTATCATATTTCTTCACTTACAGGCGCTAATGCTGGCCTGCCTTGTTGATGCTGTATCCAGGTTTCCGGCTATTCCATGAGCCTCGTGCCGAGCGGACAAATTCCGCGGAGGACAACTGGAAGAACGTCATTGCATGTGAAAGCACTCGTTCGCGACAAATGTGCGAAAAATTTGAGTAATATTTTGTTCGTAGCTCTACGCATTTTTAATTACTGAGACTTCGGTTATGTGATGAATCTCAAACAAAGTCTGCAATAACAGATGTCGTTACGCCAGGAAGCCCGACACGCATAACAACGCCTGCTGAACACAAACAAAAAAGCCTGCAATAACAATATATTAATAAAATCACGCCGTTAAACAGAGGTTTACACGTCGATATTAACTGTCTTATCCTAACCGAAAACCACAATATTTATAAGCGCTAATCAGTATTATCTAAGGTAATTTTAAACTTTTTTGCAGCACTATAATTAAATTAACAAAAGCCGAAATAATCCATGCAATCAAATATACCTGATTCATTCATTGGCATGTTTTATTAAAAAAAATTAACATAGTTGCTACAGTCGCCATCGCCCTCTTTTTATTAGCATAGTGTCTTTTAGCGGTTAAAATTCCGGCAAACCGCTTTTTCCTTCAGCAACAAACCGGATAAACATCCATGTAATCACCTAATACGCGCAACATAAAACCATTCAAAAACCCATACCAGGCACATTATATAAAGAATAACACCATTACACAGATAAATTCATTACTCTAAAAAAATACCATTAGCAAAATCTTCTCCTGTTAACCCTTCAAAACAGCGGGGATGCGGAGTACATTGTTCCGTGCTGACTTCCACGGCAGGGAGTGGCGATAACAGCTAAAAGGTCAAAGGTTCATGTCCCCTATCGAAAAATCCAGCAAGTTAGAGAATGTCTGTTACGACATCCGCGGTCCGGTTCTCAAAGAAGCAAAACGCCTTGAAGAAGAAGGCAACAAAGTACTCAAGCTGAATATCGGCAACCCGGCGCCGTTCGGCTTCGATGCGCCTGACGAAATTCTCGTCGACGTTATCCGCAATCTGCCGACCGCCCAGGGCTACAGCGACTCAAAAGGTCTCTATTCCGCCCGTAAAGCGATTATGCAGCACTACCAGGCGCGCGGGATGCGCGATGTTACCGTGGAAGATATCTATATCGGTAACGGCGTTTCCGAGCTGATCGTCCAGGCCATGCAGGCGCTGCTCAACAGCGGCGACGAAATGCTGGTTCCGGCTCCGGACTACCCGCTGTGGACCGCTGCGGTCTCCCTTTCCAGCGGCAAAGCGGTGCACTATCTGTGCGACGAATCCTCAGACTGGTTCCCGGACCTCGACGATATCCGCGCCAAAATTACGCCACGCACCCGTGGGATCGTCATCATTAACCCGAATAACCCGACGGGCGCCGTTTATTCCAAAGAGCTGTTGCAGGAGATCGTCGAGATCGCCCGTCAGCACAACCTGATTATTTTCGCCGACGAAATCTACGACAAGATCCTGTACGACGATGCCGAACACCATTCGATCGCCGCGCTGGCGCCGGATATGCTGACCGTCACCTTTAACGGACTGTCGAAGACCTATCGTGTCGCCGGTTTCCGCCAGGGCTGGATGGTGCTGAACGGGCCGAAAAAGCACGCCAAAGGCTATATCGAAGGGCTGGAAATGCTGGCCTCGATGCGCCTGTGCGCCAACGTCCCGGCGCAACACGCAATCCAAACCGCGCTGGGCGGCTATCAGAGCATTAGCGAATTTATCATTCCGGGCGGGCGTTTGTATGAGCAACGCAACCGCGCCTGGGAGTTAATCAACGAGATCCCGGGCGTTTCCTGCGTCAAGCCGAAAGGCGCGCTGTACATGTTCCCGAAAATCGACGCCAAACGCTTTAATATCCACGATGACCAGAAAATGGTGCTCGATTTCCTGCTGCAGGAGAAAGTGCTGCTGGTTCAGGGCACCGCCTTTAACTGGCCGTGGCCGGATCACGTGCGTATCGTCACCCTGCCGCGTGAAGATGACCTGGAAATGGCGATTTCTCGCTTTGGCCGTTTCCTCTCCGGCTATCATCAGCTTTAATCGCGCCGCCGCCGGTATTTGCATCCGGCGGCGATCCCTGCGCACAATGGAACCTGATGTTGTCACCGCTTAAGGGTTCCTATGAGTCAGAGTCATTTCTTTGCCCACCTCTCCCGCCTGAAACTAATTAACCGCTGGCCTTTGATGCGCAACGTGCGTACCGAAAACGTCTCCGAGCACAGTTTGCAGGTGGCGATGGTCGCCCATGCGCTGGCGGCAATTAAGAACCGCAAGTTTGGCGGCCAGGTCAACGCCGAACGTATTGCCCTGCTGGCGATGTATCACGATGCCTCCGAGGTCCTCACCGGCGATCTGCCCACACCGGTGAAATACTTCAATTCGCAGATTGCCCAGGAATATAAGGCGATTGAGAAAATCGCTCAGCAAAAACTGGTCGATATGGTTCCCGATGAGCTGCGCGATATCTTTGAGCCCCTGATTGATGAGCACCATTACAGTGAAGAAGAGCAGTCGATTGTGAAGCAGGCCGACGCTCTTTGCGCCTATCTGAAATGTCTTGAAGAGCTTTCCGCCGGCAATAACGAATTCCTGCTGGCTAAAGGTCGGCTGGAAAAAACGCTGGAGTCGCGCCGTAGCCCGGAGATGGATTACTTTATGCAAGTATTTGTCCCGAGCTTCCAGCTGTCGCTCGATGAAATCAGCCAGGATTCACCGCTTTAATTTTCAGGCCGGGCATCCCCTGCCCGGCCTGAATGAATTAAAACGGAAAGAGTACCGGGATCAGCAGCACGCAGACCACCATCACCAGTACGGTGAAGGGCACACCGATTTTGACAAAATCACTGAACGAATATTTACCGGGTCCGAGCACCAGCGTGTTAACCGGTGAAGAGACCGGGGTCATGAAAGCCGCCGAAGCCGCCATCGCCACCACCATGGCGAAGGGATACGGCGATACCCCCATCGATTTCGCCGCCGCCAGCGCAATCGGCGCCATCAGCACCGCCGTCGCGGTGTTAGAGATAAACAGACCAATCGCCGCGCACATCACAAACAGACAACCCAGCATCAAGTAGGGGCCTTTGCTCCCGGCGACGTCCATTAACCCCTGCACCACCAAATCCACGCCGCCGGTTTTCTGCAATGCCAGGGCAAACGGCATCATCCCCACAATCAAAATGATGCTCGGCCAGTGAATCGCCTTATAGGCGCTCTCGGCGTTGATGCAGCGAAACTTGCCCATCAATAGGCAGGCGATGATGGCAGCGATAGGGTTGGGGATTTCATCGGTAAGCATCAGCGCTACCATCAACACCAGGCAGAATATGGCGTGCGGCGCCTGACTGTGCGCTGGCGAAGCATCATTGACCTCTACCGGCATATTCAGCACCACAAAATCGCGGCCACGTTTCGCCAGCATGGCTATCTGCCGCCAGTTGCCGACCACCAGCATAATATCGCCTAACTGGAGAGGTTCATCGACTACCGCGCCGTCGAGCGCTTTGCCATCGCGCTTCAGACCAACGATATTCAGACCAAAACGGGTACGAAAGGCCATCTCGCGCACCGTTTTACCGATAAGCTCTGAATCAGGGATTAACGAGACTTCAGCCATGCCGACGTCCAGCGCCTGATCGGCAAAGTATTCGCCACGCAGCACCATCGGCTCAAGCATCTGTTCGCCGCAAAACTGCCGCAGATCGACGTCGGAGGCTGACATATCGATCAGCAACACGTCACGGGCGCGAAACTCCGATACCCCGTTAACGTTGACAATCACCCGGCGAAAACGCCGCCAGCGTTCGACGCCGATAACGTTGGCGCAGTAGCGTTCACGCAGCTTTAAATCATCAAGCCGCTGGCCGATCATCGGCGAGCCCGGACGAATCGCCAGCCGGCGCGCCCTGCCGGTAAGGCGGTACTCTTTGATTAAATCACGAAAGGTGCTTTTCTTGCGCACATCGCGAGCGGCGCTGTCATCTTCGCTCTTCAGCATAAAGCGCATCACCAGCATATAGACGATACCCAACACCAGCACCACCAGGCCAATCGGGGTCACGCTGAAGAAGCTGAATCCATGCAACCCTTCGCGCAGCAGTTCACTGTTGACCACCAGGTTCGGCGGCGTCGCCACCAGGGTCATCATGCCGCTAATCAGCCCGGCGAAGCTCAGCGGCATCATCAGCCGCGATGGCGAGGTATTCATACGCAGCGAAACGCTGAGCACCACCGGAATAAATATCGCCACGACGCCGGTGGAGCTCATAAACGCGCCCAGCCCGGCAACGGTGAGCATCAGGTAGACCAGCATTTTGGTTTCGCTATTACCGGCAACCTTGACCAACCAGGAGCCCATTTTAGTCGCCACGCCGGTGCGCACCAGGCCATCGCCAATGATAAATAACGCAGCAATGAGAATGACGTTCGGATCGCTAAAGCCGGAGAAGGCTTCGCTGAGGGTTAACGTACCGCTAAGCACAAACGCCACAATGATCATCAGCGCGATGGCATCCATGCGCACCTTGCCGGTTGCAAACAAGACAACCGCGATGGCCAGTAGCGATAACACCCAAATCAATTCACCGTTCACAACTTATCCTTGTCTGAAGAGGGAGCCGAAATTGTGGCACAAAAAAGCCCCGGCGACGCGGGGCTAAGTCATGAGATTATGCTTTAAGATTCACCTGAACATTGCCGTCCGCCTGCCGTTCAATGCGCAAACTTTCGAGAGTCGTCAGCACCAGATCGGCTTCATCAAGACGCGGCGCATCCGCCGGAACGTTGACGGCGATGGTGCGGCATCCGGCAGCCAGCCCGGAAAGCAGCCCCGCCGGCGCATCTTCAACCACCGCGCACTGTTGCGCCGGTATCCCCAGCAGTTCAGCGCCGAGCAGATAAGCATCCGGCGCCGGTTTCCCCTTCTTCACCTGTTCGGCGGTAACAAACACTTTCGGCATCGGCAGACCTGCCGCGCGGTGGCGGGCGTGAGCGACCGGAATCGACCCCGAGGTCACGATAGCCCAGGGGATACCGGCTTCATTGAGCGTATTCAGCAAGTTTAACGCGCCCGGCAGTGCGACAATGCCGTCGATATCGGTGGCTTCAATCTGCTCAAGGAAGCGGAACTCGGCCTGAATATCCTCCTCGCTGCGCCCCGGCATAAAATGGCGAATCGAAGTGATGGCCTGTTTACCGTGAATGAAACCGAGAATTTCATCATGCGGAATGCCGAAACGATCGCCCCATTTACACCATGAACGCTCGACAACCGGTAAAGAATCCACCAGCGTCCCGTCGAGATCGAACAGGAAACCTTTACACTGCACGGGCACCTCCATCAGGCATTAATAATTTGGTTAATTTCGTTACTACTCAAGTGATACTGGCGCGGACAGGAGTGCCAGGCGGCCAGCATACGCTGGTATTTTTCCCACATCGGCGTCTGCGAGTTAAAGCCGTGAGTTCCTGCGTCGAAGTGGCTATAGCGCCCTTCTACATTGACCATAAAGCGCACATAGCCGAGATAACGGGCCTCGGTGGCGACATCAAAGCCAAGGAAGGTGACCCGGCGTTCATCAATACCGGACGCATCTTTGAGGTTGGTCCAGGAGACGTGCAGCGCGTGGTACATCTCCATGATATCGATAATCGTCCGGCAGGTTTCTTCCGTCAGTTGGCCAAATTCGCGGTCCAGCTCGCGCATTTGCAGCCCATATCCACGCTCGATGATGGTCTGTAGACGGCGGTAACGTTCAGCGTTGTCCGGGTCGAGCATAGTCATCATCTTGTACTGATTGGACAAAATCAGACGCTGCGCATTGGTCATTTCCATTTTTGACTCCTGTAGCACTTACGGCGTGAAATAATAAAGAAGGCGCATAAATCATGCGCCTTCTTTTATATGCGTTTTCCGTATGGAATTACAAATCATCAAGGAAAGTTTTATCCAGTTGTTTGAAGGCGCGCTTAAGCGTGTCAGCCAACGCCTGGTAATCCGGCTTGCCGTCAACCGGTGCTAACGCCTGCCCGGCCTCTTGTAATTTGCCGCGCACTTCATAAAACCAGTTCAGTATTGATGGCGGTAATGGCGTGACGGAACGCTTACCCAACCACCACAGCCCCTGCATCGGCAGGCTTAAGGCAAATAGCGCGGTGGCGACGGCCGGGCCGAGCTGGCCGCCGAGCGCTATCTGCCAGCACAGGGTGAAGACCGCAACCGGCGGCATGATGCGAATCGCGTAGCGGGTGGCGCGAATAATGCGGTTTTCGATAAACACCGGCGCCAGCCGCTTATCGAGGGGCCAGGTCTTCGCATAGTGCTGCCCGCGACGAAACAAGCTAAAAAAGCTAACGGGGCGATTCTCAGGGGTCGACATGGCTATACCTCAACTTTACATATAAAACTTAAAATTTTCGTGCAAAACACCAACTGTGCATGACAACGTTCAAAAGATTTTGGCAATGGGTGCGGCAATCAGGTATCCTGTGCCCACCTGAGAGGGCGGTTAGACCCTTTTACCAGGTTAGTCAAATTATCGCATATTCTGCTGCTGGCGGAAAATTATGCAAAATGACATAAAATCATATGTACTTCCCTCATCGTGCCAGAAAACAGAACAAGGCATGATGTTAATCATAAATGTCGATGTCATCCTGCGCTACGCTTTGTGACACACTGATGTTTTTTTAGCCACGTATCATAAAAGGTACTTCCATGTCGAGTAAGTTAGTACTGGTTCTGAACTGCGGTAGCTCTTCCCTGAAATTTGCTATCCTGGATGCCGTTAACGGTGACGAATATCTCTCCGGTTTAGCCGAATGTTTCCATCTTCCTGAAGCCCGTATCAAATGGAAAATGGACGGCGGCAAACACGAAGCTGAGTTAGGCGCAGGCGCCGCTCACAGTGAAGCGCTGAACTTTATCGTTAACACTATTCTGGCACAAAAACCAGAACTGTCAGCACAGCTGACCGCAATTGGCCATCGTATCGTTCACGGCGGTGAAAAATACACCAGTTCCGTTGTCATCGACGATTCCGTTATTCAGGGCATCAAAGACTCCGCTTCCTTCGCACCGCTGCACAACCCGGCGCACCTGATCGGTATCGCTGAAGCGCTGAAATCCTTCCCGCACCTGAAAGACAAGAACGTTGCCGTGTTCGACACCGCGTTCCATCAGACCATGCCGGAAGAGTCCTACCTGTATGCCCTGCCGTACAGCCTGTACAAAGAGCACGGTGTACGTCGTTACGGCGCGCACGGCACCAGCCACTACTATGTGACTCAGGAAGCCGCTAAGGTTCTGAACAAGCCGGTTGAAGAACTGAACATCATCACCTGCCACCTCGGCAACGGCGGTTCCGTTTCCGCTATCCGTAACGGTAAATGCGTTGATACCTCCATGGGTCTGACCCCGCTGGAAGGTCTGGTGATGGGTACTCGCTCTGGCGATATCGACCCGGCAATCATTTTCCACCTGCACGACGCCCTGGGTATGAGCGTAGATGCTATCAACAAAATGCTGACCAAAGAGTCCGGCCTGCTGGGTCTGACCGAAGTCACCAGCGACTGCCGCTATGTTGAAGACAACTACGCGGATAAAGCTGACGCTAAACGCGCAATGGACGTTTACTGCCACCGTCTGGCGAAATACATCGGTTCTTACACCGCGCTGATGGATGGCCGTCTGGACGCCGTTGTCTTCACCGGTGGTATCGGTGAAAACGCCGCGATGGTTCGTGAACTGTCCCTGGGTAAACTGGGCGTTCTGGGCTTCGAAGTTGATCACGAGCGTAACCTGGCTGCCCGTTTCGGCAAGTCTGGCTTCATCAACAAAGAAGGCACCCGCCCTGCCGTGGTTATCCCGACCAACGAAGAGCTGGTGATCGCTCAAGACGCACACCGTCTGACCGCTTAATTCCACACCGCCAGCGATAATCCTGACTGCTTCGAGTTGCCACTTGAAGTATGAACGGTAAGCTGGCGGTGCTGTTTTGTATCCCGCCTAAAACTGGCGGTAACGAAAGAGGATATATCGTGTCCCGTACTATCATGCTGATCCCTACCGGAACCAGCGTAGGCCTGACCAGCGTCAGCCTCGGTGTTATCCGCGCTATGGAACGCAAAGGCGTTCGCCTGAGCGTCTTTAAACCTATCGCCCAGCCGCGTTCCGGTGGCGATACTCCAGACCAGACTACCACCATCGTTCGCGCCAGCTCTTCAACGACGACTGCCGCTGAACCGATGAACATGAGCCACGTTGAGTCGCTGCTGTCCAGCAACCAGAAAGACGTGCTGATGGAAGAGATCATCGCCAACTACCATGCCAACACTCAGGATGCTGAAGTGGTGCTGGTTGAAGGCCTGGTCCCGACTCGTAAACACCAGTTCGCTCAGTCTCTGAACTACGAAATCGCAAAAACGCTTAACGCGGAAATCGTCTTCGTGATGTCTCAGGGCACCGATACCCCGGAACAGCTGAACGAGCGTATCGAACTGACTCGCAACAGCTTCGGCGGCGCGAAAAACACCAGCATCACTGGCGTTATCGTTAACAAACTGAATGCTCCGGTTGATGAACAAGGCCGTACACGCCCTGACCTGTCCGAAATCTTTGACGACTCGTCTAAAGCGAAAGTCGTGAAGATCGACCCGGCTCAACTGCAGAATGGCAGCCCGCTGCCGGTGCTGGGCGCGGTGCCATGGAGCTTCGATCTGATCGCCACGCGCGCTATCGACATGGCGCATCACCTGAATGCGACCGTGATCAACGAAGGCGACATCAATACTCGCCGCGTGAAGTCTGTAACCTTCTGCGCGCGCAGCATTCCGCACATGCTGGAACACTTCCGTCCGGGTTCTCTGCTGGTGACTTCCGCAGACCGTCCAGACGTACTGGTCGCTGCCTGCCTGGCGGCGATGAACGGCGTAGAAATCGGCGCTATCCTGCTGACCGGCGGCTATGAAATGGACGCGCGCATCAGCAAGCTGTGCGAACGTGCTTTCGCCACCGGCCTGCCGGTATTCATGGTTAACACCAACACCTGGCAGACCTCTCTGAGCCTGCAGAGCTTCAACCTGGAAGTACCGGTTGACGATCACGAGCGCATCGAGAAAGTTCAGGAATACGTTGCTAACTATATCAACGCCGACTGGATCGAATCGCTGACCGCGACCTCCGAGCGCAGCCGTCGTCTGTCTCCGCCTGCCTTCCGCTACCAGCTGACCGAGCTGGCGCGTAAAGCGGGCAAACGCGTCGTTCTGCCGGAAGGCGACGAACCGCGTACTGTTAAAGCGGCGGCCATCTGTGCCGAGCGCGGTATTGCAACCTGCGTGCTGCTGGGCAACCCGGATGAGATCAACCGCGTTGCGGCCTCTCAGGGCGTAGAGCTGGGCGCTGGTATTGAAATCGTCGATCCGGAAGTGGTTCGCGAAAGCTACGTGGCGCGTCTGGTCGAACTGCGTAAGAACAAAGGCATGACCGAAGCGGTTGCGCGCGAACAGCTGGAAGATAACGTGGTTCTCGGCACCCTGATGCTGGAACAAGACGAAGTCGACGGCCTGGTATCCGGCGCGGTTCACACCACCGCCAATACCATCCGTCCGCCGCTGCAGCTTATCAAAACGGCGCCGGGCAGCTCGCTGGTCTCTTCCGTATTCTTCATGCTGCTGCCGGAACAGGTTTACGTTTACGGCGACTGCGCGATCAACCCGGATCCGACTGCTGAACAGCTGGCGGAAATCGCGATTCAGTCCGCTGATTCCGCGATTGCCTTCGGTATCGAACCGCGCGTGGCGATGCTCTCCTACTCCACCGGCACCTCCGGCGCAGGTAGCGATGTAGAAAAAGTACGCGAAGCAACTCGTCTGGCGCAAGAAAAACGTCCTGACCTGATGATCGACGGTCCGCTGCAGTATGATGCCGCGGTAATGGCCGATGTTGCGAAGTCCAAAGCGCCAAACTCTCCGGTAGCTGGCCGCGCGACCGTGTTCATCTTCCCGGATCTGAACACCGGTAACACCACTTACAAAGCCGTACAGCGTTCCGCTGACCTGATCTCCATCGGGCCGATGCTGCAGGGTATGCGTAAGCCGGTAAACGACCTGTCCCGCGGCGCGCTGGTAGACGATATCGTCTACACCATCGCACTGACGGCGATTCAGTCTTCTCAGCAGCAGAAATAATCTCCCGCTGAGACAAGAAAGGCAGCCAAATGGCTGCCTTTCTTATGGCTCTAACGCGTAAAGGAAATTACGCTTCGTCTTCTTCCGGCTCGTCGCGATCGTGGCCGGTATTGCCCGCGTTACGGGTCATCCACAGCGCCAGCGCTTTCAGTGAATCGGCGGTGAACTCATCGCAGCGCGCGGTGATCTCTTCCGGCGTCAACCAGCATACCTCGCTGACCTCTTCTTCCTGCAGGGCGAACGGGCCATGAGAAACACAGCTAAACAGGCTTCCCCAGACGCGGCAGTGTTTATCTTCGTAGTAGAATTGGCCGTGATCGGCAAAAGGCACGCCCGCAATCCCCAGCTCTTCTTCCGCTTCGCGGCGCGCGGAGTCCAGCAGCTGTTCATCCGCCTGCACCACGCCGCCTGCGGTCGCATCCAGCATGCCCGGCATGAAATCTTTGCTCTCGGTACGGCGCTGTACCAGAATCTTGCCCATCCCATCATGAACCACAATATAGGTCGCGCGGTGGCGCAGACACTGCGCGCGCATTTGCTCGCGGCTGGACTGTGCTATCACTTCATTGTTTTCATTAACAATATCGACCCATTCTGTGCTTGCCAAATGCTTCTGTTCCGCCATCAGGAAACCTTACTTTTAAGCGCTCTCGCGGCGCGTCTTTACGATTGAGGGGTAAATTACGGGTAAATCGCGGCCTCTGCAATAACCTGATTATCATTGAGTGCGAAAACCTGCAGCCGATCATCTTCCAGCATGCCGTAGCTGGCGGCAAAGCCGCCTTTCGGGATGCTCACAGAGCCAGGATTGAAGAGGAATACATCGCCGCGTTTCTCGGCAACCGGAATATGAGTATGACCATAAGCCAGTACATCGCCAGCGGCGAGCGGCGGCAAATTATCCGGACTATAGAGATGACCGTGGGTCAAAAACAGGCGGTAGCGTTCGCTAAGCACCTGCTGCCAGGGGGCAGTAATGGGGAAATGCAGCAGCATTTGATCGACTTCGCTATCACAGTTACCGCGGACGGCGATAATCCGCTGCGCGACGCTGTTCAGCCGCTCGGCGACCTGCGCCGGCGCATACCCTTCCGGCAGCGCGTTGCGCGGCCCGTGATTGAGCACATCGCCGAGGATAACCAGCCACTGCGCCCCGCTCTGCGCGAAGCGTTCCAGAACGCGTTCGGTCGCAGGCAGCGAGCCGTGAATATCGGATGCGAACATCAGTTTCATATCAACCCCTTACCAGACAATACGGTCTGTCTATGATAACGGAACTGCCTGCGCTTATCAGCCGCTACGTTTAGCCGACAGTGCGGCATAACGCTGAACAGATGCCCGTTGCCACTGGAAGGTCGCATAGTCCGCCAGCGCTTCCGGCACCTCATCGCCGTTCAGCACCAGACGGTTTAGCATCAGCGCAAGATCGGCATCGGCGATACACCATTCGCCAAACAGATTCTGTCCGCCATGCGCCAAAAGCGCGCCGGCGGTAGCGAAGAGTTTAGCCGCGCTGGTTTGCCCCGCAGCGCTAAGCGCAGGCTTCTTCGCGCCGCCAAACACCACGTCGGTAGAACGTTCTTCGCGGATGGGCATCAGATCGCTTCGCAGCCAGGCCTGCACCTGCCGCGCCCGCGCGCGTTTTTGCAGGTCATGCGGATACAAGCGCTCCCATTCCGGCGGCGCAAAGCGCTCGTCAAGGTATTCGGTGATGGCCGAGGATTCGCTCAGCGAAAAATTATCCACTTCCAGCAGCGGCACGCGCCGTGTCGCGGAGTAACCCTTCCAGCCTGGCTGCAGATGCTCGCCGCTGTCGAGATTGACGGTCTTAAGAGTGAACGGCAGGCTTTTTTCCTGCAGCGCCACGTACACGGACATCACATAGGGGGAGAAAAAATCGGCATCGGACCACAGAGTAATAACAGGCTGATTCATGACATCCTCAATGAAGCCAGGGGGTGATAAATCAACATAGCTGGTCTGCTATAAGATGTCACTGGCAGCCACATGAGGATTTCGCAATTTTAATCTTTGCCCCGCGATGGCGCAGGTCGCCTATACTCGAAACGTTTGCGACCTTCGATGGCGGGAGACCTCATGATCGATCTTTACTACGCACCTACCCCCAACGGCCACAAAATCACTCTTTTTCTCGAAGAGGCGCAGCTGGCCTATCGCCTGATACGCGTCGATATCGGCAAAGGTGAACAGTTTCGCCCGCAGTTTCTGGCTATCTCGCCAAATAATAAGATCCCGGCGATCGTTGACCACGTTCCGGTCGACGGCGGCGCGCCGTTAAGCCTGTTTGAGTCAGGAGAGATCCTGCTCTATCTGGCGGAGAAATCGGGAAAATTACTAAGCGGCGAGCTGCGCGAGCGGCATACTACCCTGCAATGGCTATTCTGGCAGGTCGGCGGTCTGGGGCCAATGCTTGGGCAAAACCACCACTTTAACCATCACGCGCCTCAGGCTGTCCCTTACGCCATTGAACGCTATCAGGTCGAAAGCCAGCGCCTGTATGGCGTAATGAACCGGCGTCTTGAAACCAGTCCATGGTTGGGCGGCGAGCACTACAGTATCGCCGATATCGCCTGCTGGCCATGGATTAATGCCCACTCGCGCCAACGCATCGATCTTAGCCAGTTCCCGGCGGTGCATAACTGGTTTGAACGCATCCGCCAGCGCCCGGCAACGCAACAAGCGCTACTCAAAACGCAACAGTATTAATCCCCCTGCTCGCAGGGCGTGCTTTCATGTATGATTGCGGAAATTACTACACGGAGGAAGCCTGCAATGTCTCAGCCAGACGCCATTATTCGTATTAAGAACCTGCGCCTGCGTACTTTTATTGGAATCAAAGAGGAAGAGATCGCCAACCGCCAGGACGTGTTGGTGAATGTGGTGATTCACTATCCGGCCGATAAGGCTCGCGACAGCGAAGACATCAATGATGCCCTGAACTATCGCACCATTACTAAACGCATCATCAGCCATATCGAGAATAACCGCTTCTCGCTGCTGGAAAAATTAACCCAGGATGTGCTCAATATCGCATGCGAACATCACTGGGTCACTTATGCTGAAGTAGAGATCGATAAACTTCACGCGCTGCGCTATGCCGACTCAGTATCGATGACCATGAGCTGGCGGCGCTAAAACGTTTGTAAGGGAGGCGGTATGAAAATCCTGCTCACTGGCGGTACCGGGCTCATTGGTCGGCATCTTATTCCCAGGCTGCTGGAACTTGGGCACCAGCTCACGGTTTCCACCCGCAACCCTGAACGCGCGAAAGCCCGTCTCGATCCCCGCGTCACGCTGTGGCGCGGTTTCGAAGGGCAAAACAACCTCGATGGCTTTGACGCCGTCATTAACCTTGCCGGTGAACCGATCGCCGATAAGCGCTGGACGGCAGAGCAAAAAGAGCGCCTGTGTCACAGCCGCTGGGACATCACCCGCCAACTGGTCGCGTTATTTAAAGCCAGCGAAACCCCCCCCTCCGTGCTGATTAGCGGTTCCGCTACCGGCTATTACGGCGATCTCGGTGAAGTCGTGGTGACCGAGGAAGAGCCGCCGCACAACGAATTTACCCATAAACTTTGCGCCCGCTGGGAGCAAATCGCCTGTGAGGCGCAAAGCGATCGCACGCGCGTGTGCCTGTTGCGCACCGGCGTCGTATTAGCGCCGCGCGGCGGGATCCTGGCCAAAATGACGCCAGCGTTTAAGCTCGGCCTGGGCGGCCCTATCGGCGACGGTCGTCAGTATCTGGCGTGGATCCATATCGATGATATGGTGAACGGGATCTTGTGGCTGCTGGATAACGATCTGCGCGGCCCGTTCAATATGGTCTCACCCTATCCCGTACGTAACGAACAGTTTGCCCACGCGCTCGGCCACGCGCTCAATCGCCCGGCGATTTTCCGCGTTCCCGCCGCCGCCATTCGCCTGCTGATGGGAGAATCTTCAGTACTGGTGCTCGGCGGCCAGCGCGCGCTGCCTAAACGCCTGGAAGCCGCCGGCTTTAGCTTTCGCTGGTACGATCTGGAAGAGGCTCTGAAGGATGTGTTGAGCTAAGTCGATAAACGGGGAGCAACGGCTCCCCGTTCTCTTCCCTTGGGCGGAAGCCGCCTCGCAAATCGTTAATTCCTCGCTCTCCTTGCTACGCTTCTTGTGAAGCGCATTCCAACCGCAAAATTATTCTCCTGCCATAACGTCCTGACGAGGAATATACCCTCAAAAATCGTTGACAACCGTCAACACTCTTTTTATTCTGAGCAGGATTTGACGATGAAGGAACATCCGGACAAACATATCAGGAAGGCGATTGCCACGGCGCTGGCGCGGGGGTGGATATTGCTGCCTGCAGGTAAAAGCGCTCATTGCTTTGGCCGCCTCGTCTGCGGCGTGACTGAACACCGGGAACATATGATGAGCATTTGGTCGACGCCCGCCGTCCCTGAAAACCACGCCCGGCAAATAATCAGAATAGTCGAACGGTGTCCCATCCCGGCTACCGCGCGCATCACGCATAAGGAACGCTAAACGATGCCGATATTTAATTTTACGCTGACGCTGTCCGGCGTCAGCAGTCAAACGCCAGGACTGGAAGATGCGCTCTTTGCCGCAGGCTGTAGCGACGCGCTGGTCTGCTTTTACGGTACGGCGGTCTACCTTGAGTTCGATCGCGAGGGCCAATCGCTGGAGCAGGCGGCGCTATCCGCCATCCGCGATGTAGAAACCGCCGCGCTGCCAGATATCCGCGTGGAGTCCATCGATTCGACACTGGTCGGGCTGAGCGATATCGCTGAACTTATCGGCGTCTCCCGCCAGGCGATCGCGCTATTAAAAGAGGGCGCTCGCGGCAGCGGGCGGTTTCCCGGCCCCGTACAGCGCGTGAAGGGCAATTCCCCTCTCTGGCGCTGGAAATCCGTCGTTGAATGGTTAGTCGCGGAAAAGCGCATCGCCGCCGATTCGCCGATGGTGGCTAACGCCCTACTGCTGGATAGCCTCAACCTGGCGCTACAGCTTCGCCGTTCACCGGAAAATCACCGCGTGCAGCGCTACCTGCAAAGTCTGAGCGCCACGTCACCCACGGGCTGATTCGCGAGGGCGAGCATGTTACCCGGCACAGCATGGTGGTAAAGTAGGCTTTCGTTTTAGCTGATTAATTGCTTTATGACTACGATAACAACGCCCCGCCTGTTGCTTTCCCGCTTCACTCCGGCCGATTGGCCCTTTTTTCTGCGTCTGCGTCAGGACCCTGACGTCATGCGTTACATGGGTGAGGTGTTAAGCGAAACGGCGCTACGCAGCGTGTTTGAATGCCGCTGCGAAGATCCCGGCGTCTTTGTATTGCGCGATTCTGCCGGCACGCCGCTGGGGGATATTGGTCTGCGCATCAGCGCGAAAAACCCGCACGAGGCCGACGTCGGCTACGCGCTACTGCCGCAAGCGCAGGGTCAGGGCTACGCCAGCGAAGCGCTGCGCGCGATTTGTGATTACGGCTTTACCACCCTTGGCATCCACGCCATTAATGCCTGGGTGCTGGGCAATAATTTGGGATCGTCCCGGCTGCTGGAAAAGCACGGTTTTGTACGCATTCAGGTGCTGGAAAATGCTTACCACCTCAACGGCGTGGATTACGATGATTGGATCTACCGGCTGGAGCGTTAAGTCATTCCCGGCGAGCAAACCCGCCGGGAAGAGGCGATTACTTCAGTGAACCTTTAAGGAACTGCTGCAGGCGCTGGCTTTTCGGGTTGCCGAATAGCTCGTCGGGATGTCCCTCTTCTTCGATTCTTCCCTGATGGAGGAAAATCACGTGTGAAGAGACGTGGCGGGCAAAGCCCATTTCGTGGGTGACGACCACCATGGTTTTCCCCTCTTCCGCCAGTTTTTGCATAATACGCAACACTTCGCCCACCAGCTCCGGATCCAGTGCCGATGTCGGCTCATCAAACAACAGTACGTCCGGCTCCATCGCCAGCGCCCGCGCGATGGACACGCGCTGCTGCTGACCGCCGGAAAGATGTACCGGATATTTGATCTGCTGGCGTTCATCGATACCGACTTTCGCCAGATACTTCACCGCCCGATCGCGCGCTTCCTGTTTGTTGAGGCCGAGCACCTGAATCGGCGCCTCCATAACGTTTTCCAGTACCGTCATGTGGCTCCACAGGTTGAAGTGCTGGAACACCATCGTCAGGCGCGTGCGCAGCAGACGCAGCTGGTTTTTATCCGCTACCTTCAACTGGCCGTCTTTATCGCGCACCAGGCCAATATTCTGTCCGTTGACGATAATCGTTCCTTCGCTTGGCTTCTCCAGAAAGTTGATGCAGCGCAGAAAGGTACTTTTACCGGAACCCGATGAGCCGATAATACTAATCACGTCTCCGGCCTTCGCTTTCAGCGAGACGCCTTTCAGCACCTCGTGCTCACCGTAACGTTTATGCAGATCGATAACGCTTAATTTATTGTCGGTCATGGCTTTCTCAGTGCGTCGAAGAGGGTTTGATATGCTGCAGCCAGCGCTTTTCCGCCTTGCGGAACAAGCTAATCAGCACATACGAAATAATTAAGTATAGTACCGCGGCGATGCCGAAAGCGGTAAACGGCTGATAGGTCGCCGAGTTAATATCACGCGCAATTTTCAGCAAATCCGGCACCGTGGCGGTAAACGCCAGCGCCGTCGAGTGCAGCATCAGAATGACTTCGTTGCTGTACGCCGGTAGCGCAATACGCAGTGCCGACGGCAAAATAATGCAGCGGTATAGCTTAACTGACGAAAAGCCGTAAGCCCGCGCAGCCTCAATCTCGCCCGGCGCCACCGAACGAATCGCCCCCGCAAAAATCTCGGTGGTGTAGGCGCAGGTATTTAAGGTCAATGCCAACACCGTACAGTTCAGGCCGCTGCGGAAAAACGCATTCAACAGATCGCTGCCTTTGACGATTTCCAGCGTATACATCCCGGAGTAAAACACCAGCAGCTGCACGTACAGCGGCGTCCCGCGGAAAATATAGGTAAACAGCCAGATCGGAAACTGAATGTATTTATTGCTCGATACCCGCCCGATGGCGAGAAACACCGCAAGGATACCGCCCATCACCACTGAAGCAATCAACAGCCACAGGGTGATCGCCACGCCGGTAAAACGGTAACCGTCGGTCCACAGCAGGGATTTCCAGTACTCCTGAATAATTTCAATCACAGGTCAGCCCTCTTCACACCCACGGAGTAGCGGCGTTCAAGCAGCAGCAGCACACCATTGGAAATCGTGGTAAACACCAGATAGATCGCCCCGCAGACGATAGCGAAATAGAACGGCTGCCAGGTGCTTTTGCCCGCCAGCTGCGTTGCCTTCACCACGTCTTCCAGACCGAGCAGCGACACCAGCGCGGTGGCTTTGAGAATCACCTGCCAGTTGTTGCCGATACCGGGCAGCGCATAGCGCATCATCGCCGGAAACAGGATACGGCGGAACGTCTGCCAGCCGCTGAAGCCAAATGCCGTCGCCGCTTCAATATGGCCTTTCGGCACCGCCAGAAACGCGCCGCGGAAGGTTTCAGTGAAGTACGCGCCATAGATAAATCCGAGGGTGATAATACCGGCGATCATCGGATCAATATCAAATTGCGCCATGCCTAATGCATCGGTGATGCTGTTAAGGGCGATCTGTAGCCCATAGAAAATCAGCAGCATTAGCACCAGATCCGGCACCCCGCGGATCAGCGTGGTATAGCCTTCAAACACCAGCGCCATAGGCCGGTTAGCGGATAATTTCGCCCCCGCGCCCACCAGCCCAATAAGGACCGCGAGCACTACCGAGCTAAGCGCCAGCTCAAGGGTGACCAGCGCGCCCTGAAAAATAACCTGTGAGAACCCGTACAGCATGCTGTCTGCCCTGTCTGTCATCGATCGCCGCACGTGAAAACGCGTGCGGCGAGGTACTAACGATGATTAGTCGCCGTACACGTTAAAGTCGAAATATTTCTTCGCCAGCTTGTCGTAAGTGCCGTCTTTACGCATCTCGGCGAAAGCTTTATTTAGCGCTTCACGCAGCTCGGTGTCGTCTTTACGCAGGCCCATGCCGGTACCGACGCCAAACAACTTCTCATCCTTAATGGACGGGCCGCCAAACTGATAATCTTTGCCAATCGGCTGTTTGAGGAAACCTTCGCTGGCGGCGACCTCATCCTGGAACGCGGCGTCAATACGGCCCGCGGTCAGGTCGGAATAGATATTGTCCTGGCCCTGATAGGAGACAATTTCAATGCCTTTCGGCGCCCAGTGCTCGTTGCCGTAGGTTTCCTGAGTGGTGCCCTGCAGAACGCCAATGCGCTTGCCTTTCAGCTTGCTGAGGTCTGGCGTAATATCGCTGCCCTTTTTCACCACCAGACGGGAGTCAGCGGCATAAAGTTTGTCGGTGAAGGCAATTTCCTGCTGGCGCTTTTCGGTAATCGACAGCGAGGACATAATCGCATCGATTTTCTTCGCTTTTAACGAGGGGATCAGCGCATCCAGCGGGTTTTCAACGAAGGTACATTGGGTATTAATACGCTTACACAGCTCTTTCGCCAGATCGATGTCAAAACCGATCAATTGCCCCTGCGCATTCTTCGATTCGAACGGCGCATAAGTAGGATCGGTACCGATACGGATTTTCTGTGGAATAGCTGCGAATACCGTGGAAACGCTGGAAAGGGCCAGCGCCAAAGAAAGAGACAACGCCAGTTTTTTCATAATTATCCTCAACAGACTGTCATTCTAACGGGTTTATTAGAAGCACTTACGCCAGTTATCGTGCCATTATTCGCCCTGCCAAGGCAAAGCAAAATGCGCATGAAAGCAGATTTTTTTGCATCAGAAACGCTTAACTATGCATTTTATGAACAAAGAAAAACTGCTGTCGCCCCATTCTGGGGCAAGCCATTAACCGCTTGCACCTATCAAGGGCAACAATAACCGCGTCGCAATGGAGCGGCCTGGCATAACCAGACCGCTACAGTCTTAATCGCCGTAGACGTTAAAGTTGAAGTATTTCTTCGCCATTTTGTCGTAGGTGCCGTCTTTACGCATTTCACCCAGCGCTTTGTCAAAAGCGGCTTTCAGCTCGCCATCTTCTTTGCGCAGGCCGATGCCGGTACCATCGCCGAAGTATTTTTTGTCTTTAACGGAAGGACCGGCAAACGCGTAGTCTTTACCGGCAGGTTGTTTGAGGAAACCTTCACTGGCCGCGACTTCATCCTGCAGCGCCGCATCAAGGCGCCCTGCGGCGAGGTCGGAATAGATGAGATCCTGGTTAGCATAGGCGACAACATCCACGCCCTGGCTGCGCCAGCGTTCGTTGGCATAGGCCTCCTGGGTGGAGCCCTGCAGTACGCCAACATGCTTGCCTTTCAGCGACTCCAGCGTCGGCTGAATCGGCGAGCCTTTTGCGGCAATCAGTCGAGAGTCTGCCGCATACAGCTTGTCAGAGAACGCAATCTCCTGCTGTCGTTTTTCGGTAATCGATAATGACGAGATAATTGCGTCGATTTTCTTCGCTTTCAGCGAGGGGATCAGCGCGTCAAAATCGCTGCCCACCCAGGTGCACTTCACCTTGATACGCGAGCACAGTTCATTGCCCAGATCGATGTCAAAGCCAATAAAGTTGCCCTTCGAATCCTTCGACGAGAAAGGCGCATAGGTGGTATCGGTGCCGATGCGGATACTTTGCGGCAGCGCCGCAGATACGCTGGCGGCGCTGCTGATTCCCATGATTAACGAGAGAGCCAGGATCGTCTTCTTCATAGAAAGCCCTTAAGTGTCGTGATGTTGTTATGTTGTGCGCTGTCTGGTTATGTATGTTGCCGACGGTTCTTGCAGGTTTTATGCCATTTTCCCGGTGCGTGCCGGTAACAGCGTTAAATTTGTTAATATAAAGTTGCAAGATTGTCTTAAGAGGGAAGATACCAGCATTGGCGGATAAACCGCAGCGGCAAAACGCAAAAAAACAAATTAAATGTCGAGGATTTGATCAGGACAACAAAAATGCACCAGCGGAAGGTAAAGGTAAATAAAATGCACCAAACAGGTGCATCATACTCCGCCTTGCCAGCGGGTAAACAGGTCCTGCGGCAGGTCAATATCAAACTGATCGATCACCCGGTTAACCGTCTGATTAATCACATCATCCAGCGACTGGGGACGATGATAGAATGCCGGTACCGGCGGCATGATCACCGCGCCCATTTCCGCCGCCTGCACCATTAAACGCAGATGCCCCAGATGGAACGGCGTCTCGCGTACGCAAAGCACCAGCGGGCGACGCTCTTTTAACACCACGTCCGCCGCGCGGGTCAGTAGACCATCGGTATAGCTATTGACGATGCCGGAGAGCGTTTTCATCGAGCACGGTAGAATGACCATCCCGCTGGTTTTAAACGAGCCGGAGGAGATGCTGGCGGCGATATCGCGCGCGTCATGTACCACATTGGCCAGCGCCTGCACTTCCCGCAGCGAGTAGTCGGTTTCCAGCGACAGCGTCTGACGCGCCGCCTGGCTCATTATCAGATGGGTCTCGACCTCCGCGACGTCACGCAATACCTGTAGCAGGCGTACGCCGTAAATCGCGCCGCTGGCGCCGGAAATGCCGATAATGAGTCGTTTCACGATGTTATACCCCTTGCGCATAGTGCCGCAGACTTTGCCGGATTATAGTCCCCGACGCAACCTGGCGGGTAAAAATAAAAAGGCCCGCGGTCCTCGAAAGACGGCGGGCCAGCGACAAGTGACGAATTAGCCTTCGTTATGCATCTCTAAGTTTTCAACTTCGGTTTGCAGTTGGACCGCTTTCGCATCGTCGTTGCGCAGGGAATCAAGATAATCGAGATACTGTTGGTCTACGTCTTTGGTGACGTACACGCCGTTAAAGACCGAACACTCGAACTGCTGAATATCCGGGTTTTCTGCGCGCACCGCTTCGATCAGATCGTTCAGATCCTGGAAAATCAGGCCATCGGCGCCGATGATCTGACGGATCTCGTCAACTTCGCGACCGTGGGCGATAAGCTCGTTGGCGGTCGGCATATCGATACCGTAAACGTTAGGGAAGCGAATTTCCGGCGCCGCGGAGGCCAGATACACTTTCTTCGCACCGGCTTCGCGCGCCATTTCGATAATCTGTTCAGAGGTGGTGCCGCGAACGATAGAGTCGTCCACCAGCAGCACGTTCTTATCACGGAATTCGGCGCGGTTGGCGTTCAGCTTACGGCGCACGGACTTACGGCGCAGCTGCTGGCCCGGCATGATAAAGGTACGGCCGACATAGCGGTTTTTGACGAAACCCTGACGATAGGGTTTATCGAGGATACGGGCAATCTCCAGGGCGATATCGCAGGAGGTTTCCGGGATCGGAATAACGACATCGATATCCAGATCTTCCCACTCGCGGGCAATTTTCTCGCCAAGCTTCGTGCCCATGTTCACACGGGCGCTATAGACGGAAATCTTGTCGATAAAGGAGTCCGGACGCGCGAAATAGACGTATTCGAACAGGCACGGGTTACTGACCGGGTTTTCCGCACATTGACGGGTAAACAGCTGGCCTTTCTCGGTGATGTAGACCGCTTCGCCCGGCGCGACGTCGCGCAGAAACTCAAAGCCCAATGTATCCAGCGCCACGCTTTCGGAGGCGACCATATACTCGGTGCGGCCATCGCCGATATCGCGCTTGCCGAGCACCAGCGGACGAATACCGTTCGGGTCGCGGAAGGCGACCATGCCGTGTCCGATAATCATCGCCACGCAGGCGTATGCGCCGCGGATCTGGCGGTTCGTCGCGGCAATCGCGGCGAAAATGTTATCGGCTTCCAGCGGGTAATGACGGAAATTATCCAGCTCACTGGCAAAGATATTGAGCAGAATTTCGGAATCGGAGGTGGTGTTGATGTGGCGGCGTTTTTCTTCAAACAGCTTTTGACGCAGCTCGTGGGCATTGGTCAGGTTGCCATTATGGGCCAACGTAATGCCGTAGGGCGAGTTAACGTAAAAAGGCTGCGCTTCAGAAGCGCTGGAACTGCCTGCCGTTGGGTAACGGACGTGGCCAATCCCCATATTTCCCTGCATACGCTGCATGTGGCGCGCTTCGAACACATCGCTCACCAGCCCGTTAGCTTTACGCAAACGGAAGCAGTTATTTGCATCAATGGTGATGATGCCCGCGGCATCCTGCCCACGATGCTGAAGCACCGTTAACGCGTCATAAATCGACTGGTTTACCGGCATAACACCGGCGATACCGACAATACCGCACATACGTCTTTTCCTCGTTAAGCTACATCCCAACGCTTATGCTTTGGGCAAGAAACTTGACGAGCTCTGCAGATAGTCAAAGAACCATCTGATAACGAAACTGAACTGCGGGATAAGCTCAGACTTTTGCCAGTCTTCACTTTTTGCCATACCGGTGAAGCTATCGAGAAAGAACAGAATAGCGGAGACGATCAGCACGCCGCGCAGGGCGCCAAAACAGATCCCCAACACCCTGTCTGTTCCTGACAGACCGGTTTTCTCTACCAGAGCGCCTATCACATAGTTAACGATAGCGCCGACGATAAGCGTTGCGATAAACAATATCGCGATAGCAATCCCATTTCGGACCAGTTCGTCTTCAAAGCCCGTGAACCAGACAGCCAGGTAAGTGTAGTAATGACTGGCGACAAAGAAGGCACATCCCCATGTCACCAGCGATAACGCTTCACGAACAAAGCCGCGGATTAGGCTAACCAAACAGGAAAAACCAATTACCGCAATAATGGCGTAATCAATCCAGACCATATACATCCCACGATTTTACGCCCTGTCGTCCGGTTCGGGGCGCATTCTAACAGAAAAAGAAAACGTTTGCGTAGGGATTTCCGTGCCCTACAGAAATAAAAATGGCGCTGAAAAAACATTCAACGCCATACTGCCTGACGCCTCTTCAGGGCGTATCCGGCAAGGGTTTCAGCAGGTTAACCCGCCTGCCAGCTCGCCCAATCAGAGCGGGTGGGATTTTAATTCGGGCTATATCCCATAACCACGCCGCTCAGACCAGAAATCTGCTGCAGCTCGCCGAGTTGCCCCTTCAGCTTGTCTTTCGACGCATCCGGCCCCACCAGAATACGGGTAATTTTACCCTGAACCGGCGTGGATGGCGATGTCCAGGCTTTAAAGCCCGAGGAACGCAGCTTACCGACGATTTCGTTAACCTTATCGGCATTCTTCAACGCCCCCAACTGCACTACATAGGCTTTCCCGGTCGGCGCCGGAATCGCGGCCTGCTGCTGTTGCGGCTGCGGTTGCGTTTTGGCCGGAGGCGGCGTCTGCGCAACCTGCTGAGGCTGCGGTTTCTCAACCGGCTTCGGCTGTGGTTTCGGCTGCGGCTTGGCGGCCACCACCGGCTCCTGGACTTCATCGAAGCTATTGTTGTTTACCGGGACGCGCGAAGGATCCAGCGATGGCGCCGCGGCGTCTCCCGCTCTCACCTCTTCCGCGGCGCCTTCCGGCGGCTGCGAAGGCAGCGCCTGAGTAGCCGCCGGCAGCATATCCGGCTCATCGCGATCGCCCGGCTTCGGCACCAACGGGATCGCCGCAAACTCATCCTGATAATGTTTTTTCTGGCCGTCGAGCAGACCCGGGAGAATAATTACCCCCAGCGCTACCAGTACAATCGTCCCGACTAAACGGTTCTGAAACTTACTCGCCACCGATTCTCCCCGCGTCTATCTCTTCCATTACATGCGCCACCGTGTGGAAGGAACCACACACCAGCACCGTATCTTCGGCTTTGGCATCCGCCATAGCGGCATGCCACGCCTGCGCTACGCTGTCATAACGTTGGCCCGCGCGCAGATGCGCAATCAGCTGGTCCGCCGTGGCGCCGCGCGGCCCTTCCAGCGGCGCGCAGTACCACGCGTCTACTTCAGGCGCCAGATTCGCCAGGGTTCCGGCGATATCTTTATCATGCAGCATACCAATAACCGCCAGTACGCGCCCCGTTTTCGCTAAGCTTTTGAGACGCCCGGCGAGATAAGCCGCCGCATGCGGGTTATGCGCGACATCGAGGATCACCCGCGGCGCGTCGCTGATAATCTGAAAGCGGCCCGGGAGCATGGCGTGATGAATGCCGTCGCGCAGCGCCTGTTCAGCGACGTTAAGCCCGCTGGCGCGCAGCGCCGCCAGCGCCGTCGCGCCGTTGGGCAATGGAACCTGCGGCAACGGTAGCCCTGCCAACTCGCCCTGACCATCGGTAAAGTTCCATGACTGGTCCGTCACGCTATAACGCCAGTCATGGTCGCGGCGCAGCAGCGTCGCGCCCTTTTCATTCGCCACGTCGGCAATCGTCTGCGGCATATCGGGCTCGCCCACCACCGCCGGTTTACCGGCGCGGAAGATACCCGCTTTTTCACGGCCAATGCTTTCACGATCCGGCCCCAGCCAGTCGGTATGATCCAGCGCGATGCTGGTGACCACCGCGACGTCGGCATCGACGATATTCGTGGCGTCCAGGCGTCCACCCAGACCCACCTCCAGGATAACCACATCCAGCTGCGCCTGCTTAAACAGCCATAGCGCGGACAGCGTGCCAAATTCAAAATAGCTCAGCGAGATATCGCCGCGCGCCGCTTCAATTTCGGCAAATGAAGCGGTATGCGCCGCTTCCGGCAGCTCGGCGCCCTGGATACGCACGCGTTCGGTATAGCGCACCAGATGCGGCGAACTATACACGCCAACTTTATAGCCCGCCGCCATCAGCACCGATTCCAGCGTTCGGCAGGTGGTACCTTTGCCGTTGGTACCCGCTACTGTAAAGACAAACGGCGCCGGTTTTAGTATCGCCATCCGTCCGGCGACTTCGCTCACCCGCGCCAGTCCCAGATCGATGGCTTTACTGTGCAGATGCTCCAGATAAGAAAGCCACGTAGCCAGGGGCGACGTGGCCTGAGGAATAGGATCTTTTTCCATGATGTCCGCGAGAGTTAACGGTAAAAAAAAGGGCAGCGCCTGTCGGCCCTGCCCTCTGCATTATCAGGCCTCTGGTTCCTGATCCGGTACCGGTGGTACCACCTCGCCCTCGTGAGGCGCATCGGCCTGCGGCGAAGGAAGGTTCATCAGTTTCGCCAGGATGCTGGCTAATTTCAGACGCATTTCAGGACGACGGATAATCATGTCGATCGCCCCTTTTTCAATCAGGAACTCACTGCGCTGGAATCCCGGCGGCAGCTTCTCACGCACGGTCTGCTCGATAACGCGAGGACCGGCGAAGCCGATCAGCGCTTTTGGCTCGGCGATATTCAGATCGCCCAGCATTGCGAAGCTCGCGGAGACGCCGCCCATAGTCGGGTCGGTCAGCACGGAGATGTACGGTAAACCGCGCTCCTGCATTTTCGCCAGCGCCGCGGAGGTCTTCGCCATCTGCATCAGCGACATTAGCGCTTCCTGCATACGGGCGCCGCCGGAGGCGGAGAAGCAGATCAGCGGGCAGTTGTCTTCCAGCGCCTGCTCAACCGCACGGACGAAACGCGCGCCAACAACGGAACCCATCGAACCGCCCATAAAGGCGAATTCAAATGCCGCCGCCACGACAGGCATGCCGTGCAGGGTGCCTTTCATCACCACCAGCGCGTCTTTCTCGCCGGTCTCTTTCTGTGCAGAGGCCAGACGGTCTTTATACTTTTTCGAATCGCGGAACTTCAGCACATCCTTTGGCTCGAGCTCGCTACCCAGTTCCACGAGAGAACCTTCGTCCAGCAGGCTATGCAGGCGGTTGCGCGCCGACATACGCATGTGGTGATCGCACTTAGGGCAAACCTCCAGGTTGCGCTCCAGCTCTGCGCGGTACAGTACCTGACCGCAGCTGTCGCACTTGGTCCATACACCTTCAGGAATACTTGCCTTACGGGTGGGGGTTATATTGCTTTTAATTCGTTCAATCCAGCTCATTGATAACCTTTCTACCTGAACCTGGTCGATGCCAGTTTTGTCGCAAGGGGCGCATAATGCCACTTTTGCCCCTCACAGACCATGAATGTTGCACATTAAATCATAACATCCCGTAACATGGGATAAAAAAGTGGTCGAACCGCTCACACTTTGCGCGCCGGACGTCATAGCAACGCCCGGCGAGAATGCCGCTAAGGGCTTATTTAGCCTGCTTTGCCGCCGCCCGGCGATGGCGAATCACTTCGATAACGCCAGGCAGTACCGACAGGACGATAATCGCCACGATCAGCAGCTTCAGGTTTTCCTGTACGATCGGTAAATCACCGAACAGGTACCCGGCGTAGGTGAACAGCAGTACCCACAGCAGCGCGCCAACCACGTTGTACGCCGCAAAATGACGATAGGACATGTGACCCATTCCCGCCACAAACGGCGCAAAGGTTCTGACGATCGGCACAAAACGCGCGAGGATGATGGTTTTGCCGCCGTGGCGTTCATAGAAGGTATGGGTTTTGTCGAGATAGCTACGACGGAAAATCTTCGAGTTCGGATTGCTGAACAGCTTTTCGCCGAACAATCTACCGATGGTGTAGTTCAGGGCATCGCCAACAACGGCGGCAATGACCATCAGCGCAACCATCAGGTGTACGTTGAGATCGTTAGTTGGCAGCGCGGAGAGCGCGCCGGCGACGAACAGCAGAGAATCTCCGGGCAGGAACGGCGTCACCACCAGGCCGGTTTCGCAGAACAGAATCAAGAACAGGATGGCGTAAACCCAGACGCCATACTGTGCGACCAGCTCCGCAAGGTGCACATCAATATGCAGGATGAAATCAATCAAAAAATGAATCAGGTCCATATTTGTCTTAGCCTTTAGTGACAACCGCCCCCTGTTACGGGGGCGCTGATATTAGTCCGCCAAAAACAGCGGGCCCATCGGCATCACCGGCAGGTCGAAATGGGCCGGATAATCCACCGACACCAGATACAATCCTTCCGCTTTCGCCGTCGCGGCAGCCAGAGTCCGGTCCTTCGCCGCCAGCAGTTCTGCAATCCAGCTCTCTGGCTGGTTTCCGGCGCCTACTTCCATCAGGCTGCCGACGATATTCCTAACCATATGATGAACAAAAGCGTTCGCTTTGATATCCACCACCACATAAGCCCCGTGACGGGTCACGTTGATATGCATCACGTTGCGCCACGGCGTGCGCGACTGACATTGCACCGCGCGAAACGAGGTGAAGTCATTCTCGCCAATTAAACACTGCGCGGCGCGATGCATCCGCCCGGCATCCAGAGGGTGGTAATAATGCGTCACCCCCTGGCTTAACACCGCCGGACGCAGGCGGTGATTATAGATGACGTAACGGTAACGACGGGCCGTCGCGCTGAAGCGGGCGTGAAAATCGTCCGCAACATGCTTCACCCAACGCACGGCGATGTCACCAGGTAAATTCGCATTTACGCCCAGCGTCCAGGCGGCGTCTTTACGCTGAGCGCGGGTTTCAAAGTGCACCACCTGGCCGGTACCGTGAACGCCGGCGTCGGTACGCCCGGCGCAGAATACGTGTACCGGTTCGGCCGCCACCTGCGACAGCGCCTTTTCCAGCTTTTCCTGCACGCTGCGCACTTCGTTTTGCCGCTGCCAGCCGTAGTATTTGCTGCCGTCGTACTCGATGCCCAGCGCGATTTTATACACCGGCTGCTGCTGTGCTTCAGACATCAGTACAAATACTCCTGAACCAGCTTCTCGGCGATTTTCACCGCCATCAGCGCGCCGCCAAAGCGCACGTTATCGGCCACCGACCAGAACTGAATCTGCTCGGGCATGCCGTAATCGTTATGCACGCAACCGATGGACAGACGCGCGTTACCGGAAGCATCGCCGACCTGCGTCGGGAACTCGCCCTCTTCAGAAAGCTCGATATCCTCGCCACGGGTAAAGGCGTCGCGCGCCTCCTCCGCCGCCAGCGGACGCAGCGCTTCAAAATTCACCATCTGCGCATGACCATAGAAGACCGGCGATTGCACGACGCTTGCGGAAATCATCAGGCCGTCATCCTGCAGAATTTTGCGCGCTTCATCGACGATACGACGTTCTTCGCGCACGCTACCTTCGCGATCCGGGAGAATCGGCAGCATGTTGAAAGCCAGCTGGCGCCCAAAGAAATCGTCTTCATCAATCGGAATACCGTTCAGCAGCTTCGCGCTCTGCCCCGCCAGCGCATCGACCGCTTTTTTCCCCTGCGCCGAGGCAGACAACAGGTTGGTAACGGTAATACGCGACAGGCCGCCATCATCGATCAGCGGCTTCAGCGCCGTCAGCAGCTGGCTGGTCAGGCTGTTTGGTACCGCAATCACGTTACGGTTGCGGTAGTCGCCGAGCACGAACGGGTTGACGTCCGGCACCACCAGCGGCACGTCCGGCTCCAGCGCAAACAGGCCGCTAAGATCGATAACCAGACAACCGGCGTTGGTGGCTTCTTCGACATACGCCGCGCTGGCTTCGACGCCCGCGGCGAAGAAAGCCAACTGGGCCTGGGTCCAGTCAAAGTCGGCGGCGTCCTGCACGATGACCGATTTGCCACCATAACGCAGATGTTCGCCCGCGCTTTCATTGCGCGCCAGCGCATAAATTTCGCCTACCGGAAACTGGCGTTCAGCAAGGGTTTCAAGCAGGGCTTCGCCTACGGCGCCGGTTGCGCCCAGTACGGCAATATTCCAGCCTTCAGACATGGTGGTGTACTCCAGAAAATAGCGACCCTGCCGGATTATCCGACAGGGGCATTAAGAAGATATTAACGAACAGGATGATGTACGGCATTAAAACCGAGCTGACGCAGCAGCGTCGCTGCTTTTTCATCGCTGCACTGTACGTACAGGGAAGACCATTCGCGGCGTTCCTGATAATTTTTGCGCAGCTTGTCGAATTCGCCGGCAATGCCTGCCACTTTACGCAGCGGCGCATCATCGCGGCGCACATCATACACCAAATGGACCAGCCTTTTCAGCGTCGCCTGATCGAGTGGGCCGTGCAGAGTGATGCGGCCAAATTCCGGCGCCGGCAGTAGCGTATCCAGCGCCACCTGCTGCGAATGGCCAATAAACGCGCTATAGGCTTCAAAAACCTGGGTGGTGCCGCGCGCTTTGCCTTCAAGGGTATAACCGGCGATATGCGAGGTACCGATATCGACACGCGCCAGCAACTCGGTATTCAGATCCGGTTCGGGTTCCCAGACGTCGAGCACCACGCTCAGCTGCTGCCCGGCCTGCAAGCGCTTGAGCAGCGCCGCGTTATCCACCACCGGCCCGCGGCAGGCGTTAATCAGGATCGCCCCCGGCTGCAGGCGGCTAATCAGTGCTTCATCGGCCAGATGCAGCGTTTTATACGGCCCGTCTTTAAACAACGGCGTGTGGAAAGTCAGGACATCCGCCTTTTGCACCAGCTCGTCCAGGCTGCGGAAGTCGCCTTCATCGCCACGATCGGCGCGCGGCGGATCGCAGAGTAATGTTTTAATTCCCAGCGCTTCCAGACGTTTTTGCAAACGCCCGCCAACGTTGCCGACGCCGACGATACCGACGGTACGATCAGCCAGCGCGAATCCGTCGCGCTCGGCGAGCATCAGCAGCGCCGAGAAAACATACTCCACCACTGCGATCGCATTACAGCCCGGCGCGGCGGAAAAGCCAATCCCCGCCTGCTGTAACCACGCTTGATCGACATGATCGGTGCCTGCGGTGGCGGTGCCGACAAACTTAATTGCCTTACCGGAGAGCAGCGCTTCATTCACCTTAGTGACGGAACGCACCATCAGCGCGTCGGCGTCGGTTAACGCTTCCTGCGGAATGGGACGACCGGGAACGGCCTGCACGTCTCCCAAACGGCTAAAAAGCTCACGCGCATAGGGCATATTTTCATCAACGAGGATTTTCACGGTTCAGTACCTGTCTGAGAACGAGAGTAAACCGGGGAAGTGTGCCATAATCTGGCCGCCAGGAACATCATCACCCGGCTTAAGTACAGCACTACGGTAAGGATTCATCATGACACCACCCGTTTCAGGTATGTCCGATCGCCCTCCGGGGACTGGCCCATCCGGCGCATCCGCCGTGGGCCCAAACGCGCTCACCATGCAGCAACGCACCGTTCTGGAGCGGCTGATAACGCGTCTGGTGACGCTGACATCGCAGCAAAACGCCGAAGTGTGGGCCTGCGTGAAGCACGATCTGGGTCTGAAAGGCGACACGCCGCTGCTGGCGAGCCATTTCAGCGCGGCTGAGAGCAACCTGAATCAGCGCTTAAGTATCGCTCAGCAAAACCACCACCATCGGCAAATTCTCGCCCAGCTCAGCGAACTGCTGACTCAGGGAAATAACCGTCAGGCGGTGAGCGATTATATCCGCCAGAATTACGGTCAAACCGTGCTGCATGCGCTGACCCAGGCACAGCTGGAGAACGTGCTGCATCTGCTGCAAAACGGCCAGTTGGCGATCCCGCAGCCGCAGCAGCGTACGCCGACGCTGCGCCCTTTGCTGCCGGCGGAACATAACACCCTGAATCAGCTAGTGACCAAACTGGCCGCCGCAACCGGCGAATCGAGCAAGCTTATCTGGCAATCAATGCTTGAGCTGTGCGGCGTGAAATCCGGCGAACTGATCCCCGCCACCCACTTCACCCCGCTCTCGTACTGGCTGCAGGCGCGACAAACGCTGAGCGCGCAAACCGCGCCGACGATGAATTCGCTGCAGGCAGCGCTCAAGCAACCGCTGGAACCGCAGGAGTGGCAGAAAATCGCCGATTTCGCGCAAAGCAGCTGGCAGGTGACGCCCACGACGACCTTAACCAGCCCGCAGGTGCTAACGCTATTAAATAAGGTCTTTGCGCTACGCGTGGCCCGCGCCCAGGCGACAATGGCAATTACTCCGGTCGAGCCGCTGCCCGCCCCCCACCCGGTGTATAGCAAAAAAGCGTGGACGGTGGCGATTGCCCTGCTGGTGGTGATTATTCTGCTGTGGCTTGTGCTGTAAGCTAAAAACAATCATGGCGGCCAGAACGCCGCCATGATGCCATTACTTACGCAGCGTCAGTAAAGTGACACCAATGCCCAATACCGCGCAAATCGCCCCGGCAAGGAACACGGAAGCATAGCCAAGCGAGGTGGCAAGCAGGCCAGCCAGCGGGCCAGTGACGCCGTAAGAGATATCCTGAAACGCGGCATAGCCGCCAAGCGCGGTGCCGCGAACCTGGGCCGGAACCCGTTTGACTACCTCAACGCCCAGCGCCGGGAAGATGAGCGAGCAACCGCAGCCGGTCAAAGCGGCGCCCGCCAGCGCCACCCAGGCGCCCGGCGCTTGCCATAGCAGCGTCAGACCAATCGCTTCAATCAGCAGTGATACCATCGCCACCTTAATGCCGCCAAAGCGATCCGGCATCCAGCCGAACAGAATACGCATCAGGACAAAAGCGCCGCCAAACGCGGTCAACGTGAAGCCGGCCATCGCCCAGCCGTGGCTGGCGAAATAGAGTGAAACAAAGGTACCGATCACCGCAAAGCCGACGCCCTGCAGGCCGAGACCAATTCCCGGCCGCCAGATCATGCCGATGACGCTCCATAGCGAAGGACGCTCGCCGCCGTGGGCGGGAACTTTACGGACCGTGCCGTTAATCGCCCATGCCAGCAGCGGCAGCGCCATCGTGACGCAGGCCAACGCCGCCACGCCGAAGCGGCTGTAAATCAGCAGCCCCAGCGGCGCGCCCACCGCCAGCGCCCCGTACATCGCCATGCCGTTCCACGACATCACTTTACCGGAACGTCGCGGGCCAACCAGCCCTAATCCCCAGCTTAAGTTACCGGTCAGCAGCTGGCTTTCACCAAAGCCGAGAATCAAACGTCCCAGCACCAGCAGGCCAAATTTGGCCATTACCGGCACCGGCAGCAGCGCCGCCGCCAGCCAGGCGCAGCCGGCCAGAGCACAGGCCAACATTCCTTGCAGCACCGAACGTTTCGCGCCGTACTGATCGGCAAGTCTCCCGGCATAGCCGCGGGTTAAGACCGTGGCGAGAAACTGGATGCCGACGGCCACGCCGACGAGTGTGTTGCCAAAGCCGAGATCGTGGTGCACAAATAGCGGGATAACCGGTAGCGGCAACCCCACGGTCATATAGGTCAGAAAAACCGCAAAGGTAATGCGAAATAGCGAGAGATTCTCTGAAGCGTTGTTTATCGTTTTTGTCGCTGCGGACATGCGTTACCCCAGTTTTGCAGAGCAAGGCGAGAAGATGGAATGGGAATGATGGCGAGCAATTTGCCTGCTCTCGCCAGGCGCTGTCAAGACGTCAAAAAAAGGGGAGCCTCGGGCTCCCCTGGTACTGACTCTAACCAATTAGGCGTTGTATTTACGCATAACCAGGGTCGCGTTGGTGCCGCCGAAGCCGAAGCTGTTGGACATCACGGTGGTCAACTGAGCATCGGTCGGTTTGGTGACGATGTTAAGGCCGGCAGCCTGCTCGTCCATCTCTTCGATGTTGATGCTTGGCGCGATAAAACCGTGCTCCAGCATCAGCAGAGAGTAGATGGCTTCCTGTACGCCTGCGGCGCCCAGAGAGTGGCCGGTCATCGCTTTGGTGGCGGAGATAGCCGGGCTGTTGTCACCGAAGACTTCGCGGATAGCGCCCAACTCTTTCACGTCGCCTACCGGAGTAGAAGTGCCGTGGGAGTTCAGGTAGTCGATCGGGGTATCAACGCCGTGCATCGCCATCTGCATGCAGCGCACTGCGCCTTCGCCAGATGGAGCAACCATGTCCGCGCCATCGGAAGTCGCGCCGTAACCGACGATTTCCGCATAGATATGCGCGCCGCGCGCCAGCGCGTGTTCCAGCTCTTCCACCACGACCATGCCGCCGCCGCCCGCGATAACGAAACCGTCGCGGTTCGCATCATAGGTACGGGACGCTTTGTCCGGAGAATCGTTGTATTTAGTGGACAGCGCGCCCATGGCGTCGAATTCACAAGCCATTTCCCAGCACAGCTCTTCGCCGCCGCCGGCAAAGACGATGTCCTGTTTGCCCAGCTGAATCTGTTCTACCGCGTTACCGATGCAGTGTGCGGAAGTGGCGCAAGCGGAGCTGATAGAGTAGTTGACGCCGTGGATTTTAAACGGCGTGGCGAGGCAGGCAGATACGCCGGAAGCCATCGCTTTAGTCACAACGTATGGGCCCACGGCTTTCAGACCACGCGGGCTACGCATGGCATCGGCGCCGAAGACCTGGAATTTCGGGGAGCCGCCGCCGGAACCTGCAATCAGGCCGACACGCGGGTTGTTCTGGTATGCTTCCGGCGCCAGACCGGCGTCGGCTACCGCCTGCTCCATGGACAGATAAGCATAGATGGATGCATCGCTCATAAAGCGAACTACTTTGCGGTCAATGAGGCCCGTGGTATCCAGTTTGACGTTGCCCCATACGTGGCTACGCATTCCTGAATCCTTCAGCTCCTGAGAGAAAGTGATCCCTGAACGTCCTTCACGCAGAGATGCCAGGACTTCCTGCTGGTTATTACCGATGCTGGAAACGATGCCCAAGCCAGTAATCACTGCACGTTTCATTCAATACCTCTGTAAGTCGCACTATTTTAAGTTTCGAGTCGCACAATAGCGTACACTTGTACGCCGAACAAGTCCGATCAGCCATTTTGTGTATAAATTTGCGCCTTCTGGCACACATCGTTAAGATCGCGCTACGCCTTGTGATTCGAGTAACTTACGTGAAACAAAACGCCATACAACCCGCCAACCTGGAATTCAACGCTGAGGGTACACCTGTTTCCCGAGATTTTGACGACGTTTATTTTTCTAATGACAACGGTCTGGAAGAGACGCGCTACGTTTTTCTCAACGGCAACCAGCTTGATAGCCGTTTTCCAACCCACCCGCGCCCGCTGTTTATCGTCGCGGAGAGCGGCTTCGGCACCGGGCTCAATTTCCTGACGCTGTGGCAGGCGTTTGCTGTTTTTCGTCGCGATAATCCGCAGGCTACGCTGCAAAGATTACATTTCATCAGTTTTGAAAAATTTCCCCTGAAGGCCGACGACCTGCGCCTGGCGCACCAGCACTGGCCGGAACTGGCTCCATGGGCTGAACAGCTACAGGCGCAGTGGCCATTGCCAATCGCGGGCTGCCACCGCCTGCTGCTCGACGATGGCCGCGTCACGCTGGATTTATGGTTTGGCGATATCAACACGCTCACCGACCAGCTTGACGATTCACTCAACCGCCAGGTCGACGCCTGGTTCCTCGACGGCTTCGCGCCGGCGAAAAACCCGGATATGTGGACGCCGGGGCTGTTTTCAGCCATGGCGCGTCTGGCCCGCCCCGGCGGCACGCTGGCGACCTTCACCTCCGCTGGCTTCGTTCGCCGCGGGCTGCAGGAGGCCGGCTTTAGCATGCAAAAACGCAAAGGCTTTGGTCGCAAGCGCGAAATGCTAATCGGTGAATTGACCGCCGACGTTCCGACATTCGCGCGGACGCCATGGTTTGCCCGCAGCGGTAGTCAATCGCGCGAAGCGGCGGTGATCGGCGGCGGTATCGCCAGCGCCCTGCTCTCGCTGGCGCTGCTGCGTCGCGGCTGGCAGGTGACGTTGTACTGCGCTGACGATGCGCCCGCCAGCGGCGCATCCGGCAATCGTCAGGGCGCGCTGTATCCGCTATTAAGCCAGCACGACCCTTCGCTGGCGCGCTTTTTCCCGGCGGCGTTTACTTTCGCGCGCCGCCTCTACGACGCCCTGCCAGTGGAATTTGATCATCAATGGTGCGGCGTAACCCAACTCGCCTGGGATGAAAAAAGCACGCAGAAAATCGCCCAAATGCTGGCTTCAGATTTACCGGCGGAGATCGCCTGCGCGGTGACGGCGGAGCAGGTTGCTGAACTGACCGGCGTTGATACCGGCTGCGGCGGTATCACCTATCCGGCCGGCGGCTGGCTGTGCCCGCAGCAGTTGACGGCAGAATTACTGGCGCTGGCGGCGACGCAGGGACTACGCAGCCACTACGGTTATCCCGTCGAAACGCTCAGCACGGATGGCGACGGCTGGTTGCTCAATCAGCAGCATCGTCATCAGGCGGTAGTACTGGCGAACGGACATCGCCTGACTGATTTTGCCCAGACCAGGCAGTTACCGGCTTATCCGGTCGGCGGCCAGGTCAGCCATATACCCACCACACCGGGGCTTTCCGCCCTGCGCCAGGTGTTATGCTATGACGGCTATCTGACGCCGCAAAACCCCGAGAATCAGCAACACTGTATCGGCGCCAGCTATCATCGCGGCAAGACGGATACCGATTTCAGCGCCGAAGATCAGTGGCAAAATCGCCAGCGCCTGATTGATTGTTTCCCGCAGGCGGCATGGGCAAAAGAGGTGGATGTTAGCGGCAACGAAGCCCGCTGCGGCGTACGCTGCGCTACCCGCGATCACCTGCCGATGGTGGGCAACGTTCCGGATTATGAGAAAACGTTGACGCAGTACGCCACGCTTCACCAACAGCAGGAAAATGTCGGCAGCGCGCCGGTCTATCACAATCTGTTTATGCTCGCGGCATTGGGATCTCGTGGGTTGTGCACCGCGCCATTGAGCGCCGAACTGCTGGCCGCGCAGATGAGTGAAGAACCGCTACCGCTGGATAGCGAAACTCTCGCGGCGCTGAATCCGAATCGACTGTGGGTAAGAAAACTGCTGAAGGGAAAAGCGGTAAAATAACGCCGGCTTGCGCCTTATCCCGACCTGGGTGTAGTCGCCCCGGTAGGCGCAGCGCGACCGGGGAGAGTTTCCGGATGTGGGCTAACGCCTCATCCGGATGACACCATTTATCAGGCCTGATTTTTCGCCTGCTGGTACAGGTTATTCCACATCCCTTGCACCAGAATCTGATCCGGCGGCGATAGTTCGCCCGCGCTGATGGCCTTTTCCAGGCTGCTGGCGACTTTATCATTAATCGCCTGCGCCGTATGTTCCCCTTCCCCTTCCAGCTCAGCCACCGCCAGCGTCAGGTGGCCGCGCAGATAACCGCCAGCAAACAGTTCGTCATCACTGGCGTGGTCTACCATATCGTCAATTAACGCCAGAATGCGTGATTCAAACTCCGCGATCATCGTCTTTCCTCTTTCATTTGTAGAACGTGGCTTTAGTGCAGGTCTTCCGGCCACGGAAATTGTTCTGCCGTCAGCGGCGGCGTTTGATAATACTGTTGCAGCGCGCGAATAAAGCGTGCCGGTCGCTCAGGGATCCCTTGCTCCAGATAGGTCATCACCTGGGCATGTACGCGCCGTTGAAAGGCGATGCGGTCAGGCTCAAAGTCGCCTTCGAGGTTGTCACAGCTGACGTTAAACGGAAATCCCGCCGCCGTGCAGAACAACCAGTCAAAAGCCTGTGGCTTGACCTCGACGTCTTCGAACTTGCTTTGCGTCATCGCATCGCGGCCGTCCGGGCAGTACCAGTAACCAAAATCTACCTGCTCGCGCCGCGCCTTGCCGGCGATACACCAGTGGGAAATTTCGTGCAGCGCGCTGGCGTAAAAGCCGTGAGCAAACACGATCCGGTTGTATGGCACTTCGCTATCTGCAGGAAGATAGATCGGTTCGTCGTCGCCTTTAATCAGACGGGTATTAAAATCATCGGCAAAGCAGCCGTCGAAGATCTCGACCAACTGCTGATAATGGTGTTGCTGTTGCATTAGTGAATTCCCAACCACTGCAAAATCTCAGCCCCGTGGCTGTCGTAAAGAAGTTTAGCGCTCATCACCGCGGAGACGATGACGATCATCGGCCGAATCAACGACTGCCCTTTACTCAGCACCAGCCGCGAACCGGCGCGAGCGCCGATAAACTGTCCGGCCATCATCACAAAACCGGTAGCCCAAATCACTTTGCCGCCAATGATAAACAGCAGCAGGCCGCCAATATTGGAGGTAGCGTTTAGCAGTTTGGCGTGAGCGGTGGATTTCGCGAGATTAAACCCGGCGAGCGTCACAAAGGCCAGCGCATAAAAAGAACCGGCGCCGGGGCCAAAAAAACCGTCGTAGAAACCCACGCTGCCGCCAGCGACCAGCGCGAACGGCAAACCATACAGGCGACGCTGACGATCGGATTCGCCAAGCTTAGGCATCAGCAAAAAGTACAGCCCAATGCCGATCACCAGCAGCGGCAGGATTTGCTTCAAAATATCGGACTGCACGTGCTGCACCAGCAGCGCCCCCGCCGTCGAGCCGATAAACGTCATCAGAATATTGAGTTTCTGATCGGCAAGATTTACCACCTTGCGACGGATAAAGTAGAGCGTCGCGGAAATGGAACCGCCGCAGGCCTGTAGCTTATTGGTCGCCAATGCCTGAGCGGGCGGCATACCTGCCGCCATCAACGCCGGGACGGTTAACAACCCGCCGCCGCCAGCTAAGGAATCAATAAATCCGGCCAGAATCGCGACGAAAAAGAGCGCCACCAAAACCATTGGCGACACCATAAACAGTTCGACAAAACTATCCATTAGAGAAGATGCTCATCCAGTAGCGCCTGGCAGGAAGGCGGCAGCGGAGGCGGCGTCTTCTTCACAGGTGGGGTTGACCCAGGTTTAGGCGGTTCAAACCAGCTTTGCAGCTCGGCTCCGCAGCCATCGCCAGCCGGCGGCGGCGCTTGATCTTCGCACTCAAGGCTGCCCGCCGGGCAGCGCAGGCGCACGTGCATGTGGGCGCGATGCTGGAACCACGGGCGAACTTTGCGTAGCCATTGGCGATCGTTACCAGCATCGAGGCACAATTGCTGTTTGATAGCCGGGTTGACGAAAATACGCGTTACATCGTTATCTTCCGCCGCCATTTTAATCAGGTTGCTGATTTGCGGGCTCCACAGTGACGGCACCACCCGCTTGCCATCACGGGCGACTAAATCCAGCGCCTGTGGTTTCAGCAGTTGCGCGGAGGTCCAGCGGGTCTGCGGCAATTGCAGGAAAATATCAACATCCAGACCCGACTGATGGCTAGCGTGGCCGCCATTAAAGCGCCCGCCGGCAGGCATGCCCATATCGCCAATCAGCACCGTCCCCATACCTTTATTGTGCGCCTGCAAACTCAGCCGCTGAATAAACTGCACGAGATCCGGATGGCCGAAGTAGCGACGCTGATCGGTACGCATCACCTGGTAATCAGGGGAGTTCAACGGTAGCGGCTGGGCGCCGACGATGCAGCCATTGGCAAACGCGCCAATAGACTGGGCGCTGCCGCTAATCGGCTGGGATATTTTCTGCCACGGCGTCGCCGCCAGGCTGGCGGTGCTGGCCAAAAGCGCCAGCAGTGCGATAACGGTATTTTTCATCGGTTACCAGCGTGGAATTGATGTTGTCACGTCGCCATTCTGCGCGCGTTGACGCATAAAGTGATCCATTAACACGATAGCCAGCATGGCCTCGGCGATCGGAACCGCGCGAATGCCGACGCACGGATCGTGACGCCCTTTGGTGATCATTTCGACTTCTTCGCCGAAGCGGTTAATCGTATGACCGGGAACGGTAATACTGGAGGTTGGCTTCAGCGCGATGTTAGCAACAATTTGCTGGCCGCTGCTGATACCGCCAAGAATGCCGCCGGCGTGGTTACTCTGGAAACCGGCTTTGGTGATTTCGTCGCGGTTTTCGCTGCCGCGAAGTTTGACCACCTCAAAACCATCACCGATTTCTACCCCTTTCACCGCGTTGATGCTCATCAGCGCGTGGGCGATATCGGCATCCAGGCGATCGAACACCGGCTCGCCGAGGCCCGGAGGAACGCCGTCAGCCACGACGGTCACTTTCGCGCCAATAGAGTCGCCCTCTTTTTTCAGGCCGCGCATCAGTTCATCCAGCGCGTCGATTTTATCCGGATCCGGGCAGAAGAACGGGTTCTGCTCAACCTGATCCCAGTCTTTGATGGCCAACGGAATATCGCCCATCTGCGTCAGGCAGCCGCGGATCACAATACCAAATTTAGCCGCGAGGAATTTTTTGGCAATCGCCCCGGCCGCCACGCGCATCGCGGTTTCACGCGCAGACGAACGGCCGCCGCCGCGATAGTCGCGCAGGCCGTATTTCTGCTCGTAGGTGTAATCCGCATGACCCGGGCGGAACAGATCTTTAATCGCGCCGTAGTCCTGGGAACGCTGATCGGTGTTTTCAATCAACAGGCCAATACTGGTGCCGGTGGTCACGCCTTCGAAGACGCCGGAAAGGATTTTCACCTGGTCCGGTTCGCGGCGCTGGGTGGTGTAACGCGATGTCCCAGGGCGACGGCGATCCAGATCGTGCTGCAGGTCAGCTTCGGTCAGCGGAATGCCTGGCGGCACCCCGTCGACGATGCAACCCAGCGCCAGGCCGTGCGATTCGCCGAAGGTGGTGACGCGAAAGAGTTGTCCAATTGTATTTCCTGCCATCACGGCTCCATTCTTTTCGTTATGTTTGCGTGTTGTTTTTTTTAGTCTTTATAAATGCCGAAATGCGCACGCGCGTCAATGAGCTGCTGTTTAGTCAGCATAAAGACGCCATCACCGCCGTTATCAAACTCAAGCCAGGTGAACGGCACGTCCGGGTACTGCTCCATCAGATGTACCATGCTGTTACCGACTTCACAAATCAGAATACCGTCGTCGTTGAGGTAATCCGGGGCGCAGCCAAGAATGCGGCGCGTCAGCTTCAGGCCATCGCTACCGGAAGCCAGACCCAGAACCGGCTCATGCTCATATTCATCAGGCAGATCGGCCATATCTTCTTCATCAACGTACGGCGGATTGGTCACGATCAGATCGTACTGCAGCTTCGGCAGATCGCGGAACAGATCGGAACGGATCGGGGTAACCTGGTTAATCAGGCCATGTTCTTCAACGTTATGTTCGGCAACGGCCAGTGCGTCCGGGGAGATATCGACAGCGTCGACTTCGGCTTCCGGGAAGGCATAGGCGCAGGCGATGGCAATACAGGCGCTACCGGTACACATATCGAGAATATGCTGCGGTTTGTGGTTTATCAGCCCGGCGAACTGGTTATTGATCAGTTCGCCAATCGGCGAGCGCGGTACCAGCACGCGCTCATCAACATAGAATTCATGGCCGCAGAACCATGCTTTGTTGGTCAGGTAAGCGACGGGAATGCGTTCGTTGACGCGGCGAATCACGCGCTCGACGATACGATGTTTTTCGCTGGAGGTCAGGCGCGCGGTGCGCATATCTTCCGGTATATCTAACGGCAGGTACAGCGAGGGTAATACCAGCTGTACGGCCTCATCCCACGGGTTATCGGTGCCATGACCGTACCAGATGTTGGCGGCGCTAAAACGACTTACCGCCCAACGCAGCATGTCCTGAATGGTCTGCAGCTCATTGACCGCTTCATCAACAAAAATTTTATCCACGCAATCCTCCAGGGCACGCTCTGCTATAAATTCGGCGGCTAGTTTGCCACGATGGCGGCGATAAATCAGCATTCTTGCGCAGCCGGAGTGGGGAAAAATAGGTTTTCCTTGCCTGAAGCGCGGGCGAGTCGGGTAAACTAACGAAAAGAAATAGTGAGATTGGGCAATGAAAAAGAAAACACCACTAAGCGCGGAGGATCAGGCGCTGTTCCGCCAGCTAATGACCGGCACCCGGCAAATTAAACAGGACACTATCGTACACCGCCCGCAGCGCAAGAAACTCAGCGAGGTTCCGCCTAAGCGATTGCTGCAGGAACAAGTGGATAACAGCCACTATTTTTCCGACGAATTTCAGCCGTTGCTCAATACGGAAGGCGCGATGAAGTACGTGCGCGCGGATGTCAGCCATTTTGAGCTGAAAAAGCTGCGCCGCGGCGACTATTCGCCGGAGCTGTTTCTCGATCTGCATGGCCTGACCCAGATGCAGGCAAAACAAGAATTGGGCGCGCTGATTGCCGCCTGCCGCCGCGAACATATCTTTTGCGCCTGCGTGATGCACGGACACGGCAAACACATCCTCAAGCAGCAAACGCCGCTGTGGCTGGCGCAACATCCGCATATTATGGCGTTCCATCAGGCACCAAAAGAATACGGCGGCGATGCCGCGCTATTGGTACTGATTGAAGTTGAAGAGTGGTTGCCGCCGGAGCTTCCGTAAGCGGAAGCTCCGAGGGTGGAAAGCCTTAGATGGCTTTCGCCATTCTCAAATTGCAGGGGCTCATCTGCCAGTTGAATTCGCCCTTGCCGTCGGCGTCGAGGGTGACGCAGGCAATCGCTGAGGTAGTAAACATCGGGGGCGTTTCCCCCGGGCACAGCTCTGAGACGAGGTACCCCACCAACGGCAGGTGTGAAACGACCAGCGCCGTTTTCACGCCCTCATTCGCCAGCGCCTGAAGATAAGCGCTAACCATCCCTACATCGCCGCACGGCGTGAGTTCCGGCATCACGTCGACATCTTTCGGCAGGTTCATGCACTCCCCTACTACGTCGAGAGTTTGCTCTGCACGCAGGTAAGGGCTGACAAGCACCCGCTCAATATCCACTTTTTGACCTTTCAGCCAGGTTGCCATCTGACGAGATTCGTCACAACCGCAAACGGTTAAGGGACGAACGGAGTCACTGGCTGCATCGAGGGCAGCGTCGCCGTGACGCATGATAAAAACTTGCATATTGCACCGCTTTTGTTAACCAGAATCACCGCAACTCGCTCTGCGTAAACAATACGCAGGCGACCCGGTGGCCGGGCATTGTGCCTGATCCATCCAACGAATGAAACGCTGTTTTTTACCTCAATGGCGTAAGTATAGTCAATATTTGTTTACAAAACCGCCAATCAACAGCGCCAGTCCACGTTGGATTTACCTTCTTTTGACCATAACTTAGGTCGTCCGTTCACCAGTGGGCCAAAAGGTCGCCCCCTGCTCGGCCATGCGCAATAAGGTGTCGCACGGAGAAAAACGAGGGCCGTACTGTGCGGCCAGACGCTGCAAGATTGCGGCGACTTCACCCGCGCCGAGGCTATCCATATAGCGGAACGGGCCGCCGAGAAACGGCGGAAAACCTATACCAAAGACGGCGCCAATATCGCCATCACGCGCGCTACGTACGATCTGTTCATCAAAACAGCGCGCCGCCTCGTTGAGCATCATCATCACGCAGCGTTCAGCGACCTGCTGAGCAGACAAACGCGCCTGCGGACTTGCTACTGCCAATAATGGGTAAATAGCCGGGTCAGCCCGTTTTTTGCTTTTACGCCTTTTTGTCTCATAAAGATAGAAACCGCGATTATTTTTTCTGCCTTTGCGATCGTCCTTCAAAATCGCGTCAATGATGTTTGCAGGCGGGCTAAAACGTTCACCAAAAGCGGTCTCCAGTACCGGGATAATCTTAGTGCCGGTATCAATGCCGACTTCATCCAGTAACTGAATAGGTCCAACCGGGAAACCAAATTTAACCAACGCATTATCAATATGTTCAACCGGCTCGCCCTCCAGCAGCAGGCGCATGGCTTCATTGATATAGGGCGCCAGAATACGGTTAACATAAAAACCGGCGCGGTCGGCAACCACAATCGGCGTTTTGCCCTGCAGCTTCGCCAGCTTCACCACCGTGGCGATGGTTTGCTCATCGGTCGTTGCATGCGGGATAACCTCAACCAACGGCATTTTTTCGACCGGGCTGAAAAAGTGCAGACCAATTACCTTCTCTGGCCGCGCGGCCTGAGCGGCGATCTCGCCGATCGGTAGCGATGAGGTATTGGAGGCAAAGATCGTCTGCGGCCCGCAGCATTGTTCGATCTCGCCAACCATCCGCTGCTTGAGCGCCAGATCCTCAAACACCGCTTCGATGACCACATCGCGGTGGGCAAAGCCATGATAATCCGTAGCGCCGGAAATCAGCGCCAGCTGACGATCGCGCTCACTGGCGCGCAGATAGCGGCGACGCACCTGCTTATCCAGCAGATCCCAACTGTACCTGAGCGCATGATTGATGCCTTTCGCCTGAATGTCTTTTATGCGTACCGGCAGGCCGCCTTTACAGGCGGTGACGTAAGCAATTCCGCCTCCCATTAAGCCGCCGCCGAGTACAGCAATGCTATTCAGCGGAGCGGGGTCAGCTTCGGCGCCACGATCTTTTTTCAGATCGGTGCTGGCAAAGAAAATAGAACGTAACGCTTGCGATTGCGGCGTCATCGCCAGTTCGCCAAACGCTCGCGCCTCTTCGGCGTAACCGCTGCTGCAGCCGTGCGCCAGTCCGTTTTCTATCACCTGTAAAATACGTTCTGCCGCCGGGTAATTACCCTGCGTTTTTTGCCGGGTCTTTTTCGCCACCATGCGGAACAGCAGCTGACGCCCCAGAGGCCCGGCAAGTACCCGTTCGCGCACCGGCACAGTTCGGCTCGCCGGCCGGCCCTGTAGCGCCAGCTCAACCGCGGTCCGCAGCAATATCGATTGCGGGACAACATCGTCCACCAGCCCGGCTTTCAACGCCTGACGCGGACGCAATTGTTTACCGGTGAGGATCATTTCAAGCGCCGTACTGACGCCAATCAGCCGCGGCAGGCGTTGAGTGCCGCCGGAGCCCGGTAGCAACCCCAGTTGCACTTCCGGCAATCCCAACCGCGTTTTATCATCGTCGCTACAGACTCGCCCATGACAGGCCAGCGCCAGCTCCAGGCCGCCGCCAAGGCAGGCGCCGTGAATGGCGGCAATCACCGGGATAGAAAGCGCGTGGATCTCGGACATGATCTGCTGGCCCTGGCGCGCCAGCGCTTCGGCTTCTGCGGCGCTGGTACAACGAGCAATCATGTTGATATCCGCGCCGGCGATAAAGTTGTCGGGTTTAGCGGAGATAAATACGGCGCCGCGCAGCGCCTTATTTTCGCGGAGCTGGCGGATAATCGTCCGCACCTCGCCGCCGAACTCGGCTTTCAGGGTATTCATCTTTTCGCCGGGCGCGTCGATGGTAATAACGGCGATGTTATCCGGGCGAATTTCAAGCGTAAAAGCTGTTGCCGCTTCCATTATTCGACCTCCAGAACCATAGCGGAACCTAAACCCCCCGCCGCGCAGGCGGTAACCAGACCAAATCCGCCGCCGCGGCGCCGGAGTTCATGCAACGTCTGGGTAATCATGCGCGCGCCGGTCGCCGCAAAAGGGTGTCCGTAGGCGATAGAGCCGCCCAGCACGTTGAACTTGCTGGCATCGACTTCCCCGGTTGCCTGTGAACGGCCCAGCACTTCCCGGGCGAAACGATTACTGGCTAAACATTGTAGATTCGCCAGCGTCTGCGCGGCGAAAGCTTCATGCATATCAATCAACGTGAGGTCTGCAAGGGTAATTCCCGCCCTATCCAACGCCAGCGGCGTCGCCCACGCCGGCCCCAGCAACATATCCTGCCAGACATCAATAGCGGTGAAAGCATAGCTACGCAGGTAGCCCAGCGGCGTTAACCCCAACTCTTTGGCCCGGGATTCGGTCATCATGATCACCGCGGCGGCGCCGTCGGTGAGCGGCGTACTGTTTGCCGCCGTGACGCTACCGTGTTTACGATCGAACGCCGGACGTAACTTTTGGTAATCCGCCAGGGTTGAATTTTTACGAATATTGTTGTCCTGCTCCAGCGGCTCGCGATAAGGCGGTACATAGGCCGTCATCACTTCACTGGCCAGTTTGCCCTCTTCCCAGGCGCGGGCGGCAAGCTGGTGTGAACGCAGCGCCAGCGCGTCCTGATCTTCACGGCTAATGCCCCAGGTTTTCGCCATCTGCTCGGCGGTGTCGCCCATCCGCAGGCCGGTTGAATATTCCGCGACAGCAGGCGGCACCGGTAAAAGATCGCGCAGGCGCAGGCGGGAAAAGAGTTTTAGCCGTTGGCCAAGGGTGCGCGCTTTATTGGCATCCACCAGGGTGCGGGCCAGTTTTTTACTCACGCCGATGGGGAGAACGGAGGAGGAATCAGCGCCGCCGGCGATGCCCGCGCGGATCGTGCCGGCCATCAGGCTTTCGGCAATATTGGCTACCGCCTGGAAACTTGTGGCGCAGGCGCGGCTGACGCTATAGGCGTCGGTATGCACATTCATGCCGGTACCGAGCACGATTTCACGAGCAATATTCGGCGCTTCCGGCATCTGTACAACCTGGCCGAAGACCAGTTGTTCAATCACTTCCGGGGGAACTTCACTGCGCGCCAGCATTTCGCCGACGACCATTTTACCCAGATCTACGGCCGGAACGCCGTGATACGCCGTCGCCTGACGGGCAAATGGGGTACGTAAACCGCTGACAATGGCAATGCGATCGCCCTGACGGGTGATAAGCGGTAATGCCTGACTCATAACTCTCCCCTGTTAACCGATAAAACCAAGTGGTCTGACCTGATAACTAGTCTTAACTAATTTTTTACATTAAGCCAATCGGGGAAGAGAAAAAGTGGGAGCCAAAACACATTGAATAGAAAAGATAACGCCTCAAGAAAGAGGCGTTAAGAGAGAGGATTAACGTAACCCCAGCTGGAAGATCAGCGATTCCGCTTCGCAGCTAAAAACAAAATCGATATTCAACTGCACGCCGCCATCAACGTCGGTGAACGTCGAGTTAATTTTGCACGGTTCAGATTCCACATTGCGGGCTTTTTCGCTCAGCGCGGCGAGGGTTGCTTCCGCTTCAGCGCGGTTTGCAAACACGCGGCTGTAGGAGGCGGTGCAGTCGGTGTTGTCCACAATGGTGCCAACATCCATACAGCAGCAAACCGGGGTTTCATCAGCGCTACATTTACTCATCGTAGATTTCCTCTGTATATGCACCTTCGGTGCCAGACAAATAATGCGCCTATTTTACGCCCGCCCTCGTCCCCCCTCCAGTTGTTAATGGCAGGAAAACGCTTAAGTGACAGAAATCACACTTAAAAATGATCCAAAACAAAAATGCCCCAAATTGGGTATGACTAAGCAGGGCAATTTTGCCAGCTGGATCGCGTTTCTGTTATCACACTTGAAAAATCTTATAAACAAACTTGCAACAACTCATCTGGTCAGACCTATACTCAGGCCACTGGTCTGATTTCTCTGTTGTAAAGCAGACCCTACACTTCGCGCTTCTGTTACGGCATGTAACATAGTTTAAATAAAAATAACTCAATGAGGTTATGGGCATGAGCCAGAAAACCCGCTTTACCCAATCTGCCCTTGCAGTGGCTGTAGCACTTGTTTCAACCCAAGCCTGGTCCGCAGGATTCCAGTTAAATGAATTCTCCGCTTCCGGCCTTGGTCGTGCCTATTCCGGTGAAGGGGCAATCGCTGACGATGCGGGCAACGCCAGCCGTAACCCCGCGTTAATCATGATGTTTGACCGGCCGATGATGTCGGCAGGCGCCGTCTTCGTCGACCCGGACGTTAATGTTTCTGGTACTTCGCCGACCGGTAAAAGTCTGAATGCAGACAATATTGCCCCAACGGCATGGGTACCAAACTTCCACTTTGTTTCGCCAATTAACGATCAGTTTGGTTGGGGCGCATCTATCACCTCTAACTATGGTCTCGCGACGGAATTCGCTGATGACTATGCGGCCGGCAGTATGGGCGGCACAACCGATCTCACCACCGTTAACTTCAATTTAAGCGGCGCCTATCGCCTGAACAGCAATTGGAGCTTTGGTTTAGGTTTTGACGCGGTGTACGCGAAAGCGAAAATCGAACGCTACGCAGGTGATTTAGGACAAATCGTTGCCGGTTCCGGTAAACTGCCGCCAGCGCTGGCGGGCAGGGTCAGCCAGATCCCTGCCGACACTCAGATTGCGCATTTGAACGGCAACGAATGGGGTTTCGGCTGGAACGCCGGTATCCTGTATGAGCTGGATAAGAACAACCGCTATGGTTTCACCTACCGCTCGGAAGTTAAAATCGACTTTGATGGCAATTATAAGAGCGATCTGCCGTCCGCGTATAACCAGATCCTCGGCAACTTCGGTTTACCGGCCGGTACCGATGGCCGTACCACTAACGGCTCGCTGACCCTCAACTTGCCAGAGATGTGGGAACTGTCGGGTTATAACCGCGTCGCGCCGCAGTGGGCAGTTCACTATAGCCTGACCTACACCAGTTGGAGCCAGTTCCAGGAGCTGAAGGCCACTGGCAGCAATGGCCAGACGCTGTTCTATAAAGATGAAGGCTTTAAAGATGCTTACCGCATCGCGCTGGGTACCACCTATTACTATGACGATAACTGGACCTTCCGTACCGGTATCGCCTTCGATGATAGCCCGATTCCGGCTGGCACCCGCTCCATCTCTATCCCGGATCAGGATCGCCTGTGGCTGAGCGCCGGTACCACCTACGCGTTCAATAAAGATGCTTCAGTGGATGTTGGTGTCTCTTACATGCACGGTCAGCACGTGGAAATTAAAGAAGGCCCTTACACCTTCCGTTCTGAAGGTACCGCCTGGCTGTACGGCGCGAACTTCAACTACCGCTTCTGATAAACCAACGGTATAAAAAAAGGGTGAACATCATGTTCACCCTTTTTCTTTTCTGACCCGCGTGGATTACTGCGAATCGATATCTTTCAGCTCATCCTGAATCGCCTGCGCGTTCGGATTATCGGCCGGCGTCAGCTTACCGCCGTTGGCGATAAAGTCGTGCCGCTGGAAGTAGGCTTCACGCATCAGGATGTATGGATCGGAAGACTGGCGCAGCAGGCCGTCGGAATCCAGCAGCTGAGCGCGCGTTTCAATCCCTTCGACCGCCCATTTACCGATGGACATCGGCCAGGTCAGCCAGGAGAGTACCGGATACAAGCCATCGGCCATGTCGCCGCCCTCATCACGCAGGGTGAAACTACCATAGAACGGCAGCTGTACGTACGGGCCGTAGCCCACGCCGTAGTGGCCCAGCGTGCTACCAAAGCGATGCGGTTCAACGCGCTGCAGCTGCGGGTTCGCCATACCTGCGACGTCGATTAAGCCGCCCATCCCGAGAATAGTGTTAAGGAAGAAGCGTGTGAAATGCACCATGCCTTTATAGGGATCGCCCTGCAGGAAGGAGTTGACCATTACCGCCGGTTCTTCAAGGTTGCTGGTGAAGTTGCTTAAACCATTACGCGCCGGTTGCGGCACATAATCACGCCAGGCGACGGCGACGGGACGCAGTACATAAGGATCAACCACATTAAAGTTGAAGTTGAACATGGTACGGTTAAACCCTTCAAGCGGATCTGAACGCCCCTGCGGCCGATCGTCAGTGCTGGAACTGGCACATCCCACCAGCAATGTGGCGCCAAGCGCAAGCGCCGACAGGCGATAATTCATAGGTGTCTCCCTGTTAATTCTGACTATCGCTGGAGGCATCCGGGACGGCGCCCCCATTAGCATTTTATCGTTGGGTAGCTGCTTTCAGCATAGCCTTCTTTGGCATAATTGTTGCTCCCCGATTCTATACATATTTTGCAATATTCGTATTGCTATTCTTGCCATTGCGCTGAATTTAGGAGCATATCCTGTGCCGCCGCGCTGATTTCTCTCTACGCTTAGTAACAAATACAAAGGGAGAGCAGCCATGACCCGACAAAATACCCCCACCAGTATGCATGATAGCGATGAACGAGAAGTTGAAAGCGAAGAGAAACAGCATGGCGAGAAAATAGAAGTGGATGAAGAGCGTCTACCTTCGCAGGCAATGGCTACCCATGAGGTGATTCGCCAGGAGGGTGAAAAGGAGCTCGAGCGCGACGCCATGGCGCTACTATGGTCAGCAATTGCCGCCGGTTTGTCGATTAGCGCCTCGCTGGTAGCCAAGGGGATTTTTCATGTTCACCTTGGCGCCCTGCCAGGCGGTTATCTGCTGGAGAATTTGGGATACACCTTCGGCTTTATTATTGTCATTCTCGCCCGCCAGCAGCTGTTTACGGAAAATACCGTCACCGCCGTGCTGCCGATTATGCATAAACCCAGCGCCGGTAATATTGCTTTATTGCTGCGCCTGTGGGGCGTGGTGTTATTAGGTAATTTATTGGGTGGGGCTATCGCCGCCTGGGCGTTTAATATCATGCCGATTTTCGATGACGCCACGCGTGAGGCGTTTCAAAGCATCAGCCAGAAAGTCATGGAGAATACGCCTGGCGAGATGTTCGCCAACGCGATTATTTCCGGCTGGCTGGTGGCGACAATGGTCTGGATGTTCCCGGCCGCCGGCTCGGCGAAAGTCATCGTCATCATCCTGATGACCTGGCTGATTGCGCTGGCTGACACCACGCATATCGTCGTCGGCAGTGTGGAGATTTTCTATCTGATTTTCAGCGGCGCCCTGCCCTGGCAGGAGTTCATCTGGCCCTTCGCGCTGCCGACCCTCGCCGGCAACATCTGCGGCGGCACCTTTATCTTCGCCCTGCTAAGCCACGCCCAGATTCGCAACGACATGACCCAGGAACAGAAAGCCAAAGCGAAGGCCGAAGCAGATAAAAAGGGCTAAACGGCTGCAAATTAAGCAATTAATCGCAATGCGCTTAACGGGCGGCGGAAAAAACGCTATAATCCCGCCGCCTTGTCCCCTTAGTTAAATGGATATAACGAGCCCCTCCTAAGGGCTAGTTGCAGGTTCGATTCCTGCAGGGGACACCATGCGCCTCTCCTGACGTCTACCGGATTCAATAACCCCTTTATAATCAGCAATAAACCATCTACTTTAGCTAAGCTTTATCTGTAAGTAATCCAGTAAAAGGCCCGATCGTTAGTCGTAGATAGCGGCGAAAGCCTTCGTTTATCAGTTTTTCAAGCAGGCGGTTTAGATGAAACAAATCACCATCAGTGATATGCAGCAGCAGAGCGCAGCCGCGGCGGCCGCTCCCCGTCTACGGGCACATCGTAATTTTCATCCGGAATTAAGCGATCCGGTACAGCGTCTGGCCATTGCCATGGAGCCGGGAACCTACATTCGCCCTCACCGTCATCCTCATACTTTTGAGCTGCTGCTGCCGTTAAGCGGCCGTTTTGTGGTGCTGAACTTCGATGAGCAAGGGACCGTGACCCAGCGTGTAGTACTAGGCGAAGAGTGCGCGGCGCTGGAAATGGCGGCGGGCACCTGACATGCGGTACTGTCGCTCGATTGCGGCGGTATCATCTTTGAAGTCAAGCACGGAGGCTATCAGCCGGTAGCCGAACAGGATTCCGCGCCATGGGCGCCAGCCGAAGGCGCGCCAGGCACCGAGGAATTAATGGCGTGGTATGCCACGGCCCAGGTGGGGGATGGCGGTTTTACTCTTCAGAAGAGTGCTCGCTAATTTGAGCCTGCGATGATTACTGCAAAAAAGGCGCTGCGGCGTCTTTTTTATTTATATCATCTATAATTAATATAGAGTATATCCATCACCAGAATAAAGCACCATGGTTTACCCCATTTTTATCGTTAATTAAGCAATATTCTATACCTTATTAAGAAAAAGATATTATAATCGATTATGGTAGGTGTTTTAACTGCCGCCATCTGTCACATAAAAATTCTTCATTGTGGATTTATATTTCACTGCTGAATAATTTTTTATGGAAAGGATAGTGTAGTCGAACAACAACGCTGGCGCTCTGTTCATCAGGAACGCAGATTATTAAAAACATTTACATATAATTATCGCCATGAATAAGATAGAAAGAAACATTTGGAAGTTGAACAATCTCCCACCACTGGAGTATTGCTCTATCGCTCGTGCGCAAAAACTCCTGCAGTGCGAACTGGAAGATTTACTTCACTGGCACGATATCGGCGCTATCAGCCTGTGCCTGAAACTGAAAAAGAATCGCGGCACGCTCAATAGCGCCCTGACCCGGAATCAGGGGGTTGGCGACTCATCATACGGCTACGGCGGTTTTGATGACATTACCAAAGCCAACAAGCCCTGGTCTCAGCACTCTAAAATAAACAACATCATCACCCTGAATGAAAATGTGTCGGTCATTGATGCCGATCACGACAGCGCCATCGCCAAAATTAAACTCAACGTTTCTGTTTCGGGTTTATGGCACACTCATTCAAGAAATTTAATGGATGTGCTGGAGAATCCGGATAACATTCAGCAAGAAGATACGCTGAGCATTATCTCCCCGGCTAAAAACGTCATCTACTGCAATTTCATTCCTGATAATGATGATAAGCCGACGATTGAGCTCAGCAAGCTGTATATTACCAGCAAAGAAATTGAGAAAATTTACGAGCACACCATCAGCAGTCGTCCGCTAGAGTATTCTGAAGCCGCGATGAATTCATATAATGAAAAAACCATTAATGAGCCATCAACACCGCCACAAAATAAGCTATTACTCGAATTCATTAATTATATTATTCAATCCAACCCGGCTTTTAATCGCGATTTACTGAATGCGACAGAAAGCAGTAAACAGCTCGCCTTTAAATCCATTATGGAAAAGTTAAAAAAAGAAGGCATCGTCACCAACGAAAATCATTCGATGGCTTCACTCTCTGAACTGATTCTCAGTTCATAATACTCACTTTTGTGCGGATTATTCACACGAATAATCCGCCATTATCCATAGTGATAGTACCGATACCGCCACACTTTACTTTCTCGATCAAAAGCAAAGCAAAAAAAGTACGATAAAAAACAAAAAAAATTCCCCAACACGTGCTCTATCGTCTATATATCTTCTGGTGTTTATCACAGACGATTCACATTCACTTCATCATTTCACGCCAACTATGAGCTCATGCTGAAACTATCCCGATGCCCTGTAGTCGTTCTCGGTACCCTTGCTTTGTATTGTGGTTCCACTCGCGCTGAGGTCGACCTCGGCTCAATCGACATTTTTTCTGCTGATAACCCGAATAGCCCGGTGCCGAAAGGTTGGGTTCTCGGCGGCGCCGCGATTAGCGGTACCGCGCGCTACCAAAAGCAGGACAACGAAACCCACTTTATTCCCGGCGGATTATATTTTGGCGACCAGTTAATGTATCTGGGCGACCGCGCCCGCTACTATTTTCATCTTGATGACAATATCGCGCTATACGGCTACGGACGCTGGCGTTTCGGTAATTTAGATCCCGACGACGATACGGCTTTTAGGGGGATGAACGAACGTAAAGGCGAACTGGAAGGCGGAATTGGCGCCACATGGATCACACCATACGCGCTGATAAGCGCGCGCATCAGTTCAGATATCAGCGGCCGCAGCAACGGCCAGGAGCTGCTGCTATGGGCTGATTTTCCAATCATCAAAGATAATCTGCTGGTGATGCCGGGGATGGGCCTGATGGTACGTAGTCATAATATGGCGAACTACTATTTTGGCGGCATATCAGCAAGCGAGGCGACGCCCGAGCGTCCCCAATGGGATACCGGCACGACGGTATCACCAATGGTCGCCATCATTACCAGCTACCGCTTCAGCCCCCACTGGGTCGGAATGATAGCGGCAAACTACGAACGCTATGATGATGATATTGCCAATAGTCCCATTGTCCAGCACAGCGGCGAACTGTATGGCATCCTCGGCGTCGGATATACCTGGTAGAACATCAGGGCATTTCCTCAATCCATAAGTTAATCTGATTAACTCAATTATAAATAAGTCTTTTAGCTTATGGCGTAAGCTCGCTACCCTGTCGCAGGATTCAATCTCCAGCCTGCCGCCGATTAAGTTCTTCTACCCGACTTTTACAGGAGCCGCTCATGCCTACTCATGATAACCATCTTCAGCGCGCCATTACGCTTGCCGCCGCTAATGTTGAAAACGGCGGCCGCCCGTTCGGCGCCGTCATCGTACGCCACGGCGAAGTCATTGCCGAAGCGGTGAATACCTTGCACCAGAGCGGCGATCCTACCGCGCACGCTGAACTCAACGCCATCCGCGACGTTTCTCTACGTCTGGGCAATCAGGTATTGCGCGAATGCGTGGTTTACGCCAGCGGGCAACCCTGCCCGATGTGTCTGAGCGCGATGTATTTAACCGGCGTGCGCGAAGTCTATTTCGCCAACAGCAATCAGGATGGCGAGCGCTTCAATCTCTCTACCGCCGCTATCTACCAGCAATTGCAGCAGCCATTGGAAAACCAATCACTCCCCATTCACCATTGCCCACAACCCGAAGGGCTGGCCTTGTATCAGCGCTGGGCGGATAAAGCGTAATGAGCCAGACACAACGCAAAACGCTGACGCTATTTGTGCTGGTACTGATCGGCATTAATATGCGCCCACTACTGACCTCGATAGGTCCATTACTGCCGCAACTGCAACACGCAACCGGCATGAGCTTTACTCTGGTTTCACTACTGACCGCCCTTCCGGTCATCGCGATGGGGGTGCTAGCGCTAGCCGGAGGCTGGATTAACCGCCACGTTAGCGAAAACCGCAGTATCGCGTTAAGTCTGCTGGCAATAGGCATTGGCGCGCTCCTGCGTGAGCTGGCGCCGCAAAGCGGCCTGCTGCTTAGCAGCGCGCTGCTCGGTGGGATTGGCATCGGCGTGATTCAGGCAATTATACCCAGCGTCATTAAGCGTCTCTTTCATCACCGCACGCCGCAGGTGATGGGGTTATGGTCGGCGGCGCTGATGGGCGGGGGCGGCCTTGGCGCCGCGATCACCCCCTGGCTTGCGCAGCATAGCGCGCTCTGGCACCACGCCCTGGCGTGGTGGACGCTACCGGCCCTGGCTGCGCTCATTGGCTGGTTGCCGCTCTGCAAAATGTTACCCGCCGCGCCGGTTGCCGCATCGGCGCAAGTCGCGCCGGCGGTCTTTCGCCACCACCGCGCCTGGACGCTTGGCCTTTATTTCGGTCTGATCAATGGCGGCTACGCCAGCCTGATTGCCTGGTTACCACCCTATTATATGCAGCTTGGCCACAGCGCCCAGTTTAGCGGCACGCTTCTGGCATTGATGACCGTCGGCCAAACCGCTGGCGCGCTGGCGCTGCCGATGCTCGCTCGCCACGAAGATCGTCGTAAGCTGCTGATGCTGGCATTGGCGCTGCAGTTGTTCGGGTTCTCCGGTTTCATCTGGTGGCCACAACAGTGGCCTCTGCTGTGGGCAGTGAGTTGCGGCGTAGGACTAGGCGGCGCATTTCCGCTTTGTCTGGTGCTGGCGCTGGACCATTCGCCGCAGCCAGCCGTCGCCGCTCGGCTGGTGGCGTTTATGCAGGGCATCGGTTTTATTATCGCCGGGTTATCGCCATGGCTTTCGGGGCTGCTGCGCAGCCTGAGCGGAAACTACCAGCTGGACTGGGAATTCCACGCCATCTGCGTGTTCATCTTAATGGCGCTTACCTTACGCTTTGTGCCCGCACGTTATCCGCATCAGTGGCGCGCGCCGACGACAACCGCCCGCTAACCTCATCGCTCCAGGGTGCAGAAGATGATTTCTGCACCTCCCCGCCAATAGAAAAAATCCCAAAATCAAATAACTACGAAATGTCCGGGTATTGCTTAAAATCACCGTCGCCGTAATTGAATTTATTACCGAATGAAATTAATGTGTCGCCTATTCACGACAGTCGTAAGTAACTAAAAATTAATAAAAAAATGAATCTTGTTTCCACCTTTTTTTAAGCGTACATTAGCGCCATCTGGAGCAAATAGCGCACAGAATTTCGGACTGCCGCAGCCGCCAGAATAGTCTGGTTTTATCTGCGACAGTCCCACAACGGTTAAAGTTAAATTCATTTAGGCGTTTCGCCGAAATGCGGAGTGACATGTCGTGAAATACTTTTTGATGGGAATTTCTTTTATGGTCATCGTTTGGGCCGGTACTTTCGCCCTGATGATTTAACCTGCTATGCAGCAAAGAAATGGGAGCCAGGCGGCTCCCATTTTTTATTCGTGGTGTTCAGTCACCGTTTTACTGGCCGCCGGTAGCAGTCCATCGGCACGGAACATGGATTTGATGCCGCGAATAGCCTGACGGATACGATCGCGGTTTTCGATCAACGCGAAACGCACATGAGTATCGCCATAGTCGCCAAAACCGATTCCCGGCGAGACGCACACTTTGGCCTCCTGCAGCAGCTTTTTGGCGAATTCCAGCGATCCCATTGCCGCATATGGCTGCGGAATTTTGGCCCACACGTACATCGACGCTTTCGGGCACTCAACCATCCAGCCTGCCTCATGCAGCCCTTTCACCAGCACATCACGACGACGTTTATATTGTTCCGCAATATCGCGCACGCATTGCTGATCGCCTTCCAGCGCGGCAATCGCCGCCACCTGCAGCGGTGTAAAGGTCCCGTAGTCATGATAACTTTTGATGCGGGCCAACGCGTTAACCAGCGTTTTATTCCCCACCATAAAGCCGATACGCCAGCCGGCCATGTTGTAGCTTTTTGACAGGGTGAAGAATTCGACCGCCACATCGCGCGCGCCGGGCACCTGCATAATCGACGGCGCTTTCCAGCCATCATAGACGATATCAGCGTAGGCCAGATCGTGCACCACCAGCACGTCATAGCGTTTCGCCAGCGCCACCACCTTCTCAAAGAAATCGAGCTCGACGCACTGCGCGGTAGGGTTCGAGGGGAAGCCCAGAATCATCATTTTTGGCTTCGGATAACTCTCGCGGATCGCGCGTTCCAGTTCATTGAAGAAATCTACGCCTTCCACCAGCGGGACGGAACGAACCTGCGCCCCGGCGATAACCGCGCCGTAAATATGAATCGGATAGCTGGGGTTTGGCACCAGCACCGTATCGCCATGATCGAGCGTCGCCAGCATCAGATGCGCCAGCCCCTCTTTCGAACCAATCGTCACGATGGCTTCTGATTCCGGGTCGATATCGACGTCATAACGTTCCTGATACCAACGTGAAATCGCGCGGCGCAGACGAGGAATACCGCGAGAAGTAGAGTAACCGTGGGTATCCGGACGCTGGGCAACGGTACACAGTTTTTCAACAATATGCGGCGGCGTGGCGCCATCCGGGTTGCCCATACTGAAATCGATAATATCTTCGCCGCGCCGACGCGCAGCCATTTTCAGTTCGGCAGTGATGTTAAAAACATACGGAGGGAGACGATCGATACGCGTAAAACGGCGTTCAGGACTGAATTCAGCCATAGATTCCTCAGATTAACGTTAGCGCCCGGACCGTCCGAGCGACGCGGCCACCGATGTGGCACGTTTAGAAAATAACCTGAAAAAAAACACGCTGTCGAGAGGGTTGATAAAAAATAATCGCCCACGCGTAAAACGGGTCATCACGCCTCAGTATGCGGCAGAACGTGTTCCCAAAACGAATGTAACGTAAATAAACAATCAACATATTGATATCATTTATAATACTCAAATGTATCATCGTTACTCATAAACGGCCTGATAGCTGGAGTGAGCGACTTATCCCCTTTAATTTTTAAGCCTGTTCCCCATTTATCTCTGCTGCTAGCCTTCTGGCGTGAGGTTTTCTATCATATTGCTTTCCCGCGAATCCTGGGCGCATCCATGCACGATATATTTAATATGCTGCTGGCGGTTTTTGACCGCGCGGCATTAATGCTCATTTGCCTCTTTTTTCTTATCCGCTTACGCCTGTTCCGCGAACTGCTGCATAAATCGGCGCATACGCCTCGCGAGCTGCTGGCGGTCACCGCCATTTTCTCCATGTTTGCGCTGTTCAGCACCTGGTCCGGCGTTCCGGTAGAGGGTTCGCTGGTCAACGTACGGATTATCGCGGTGATGTCCGGCGGGATCCTGTTTGGGCCGTGGGTCGGCGCGATTGTCGGCGTGATTGCCGGGGTACACCGCTATCTCATTGATATTGATGGCGTAACGGCCATCCCCTGCTTTATCACCAGCATTGTCGCCGGGCTACTTTCCGGGCTTATTAATCGCAAAATTCCGAAAGCCCAGCGCTGGAAGGTGGGGATTCTGGCCGGGATGCTGTGCGAAACGCTAACCATGATCCTCGTGGTGCTGTGGGCGCCGACGCTGGCGCTGGGGATCGATATTGTCTCCAAAATCGGTATTCCGATGATCCTTGGCAGCATCTGCATCGGTTTTATTGTGCTGCTGGTCCAAAGCGTGGAAGGCGAGAAAGAAGCCAGCGCGGCGCGCCAGGCAAAACTGGCGTTGGATATCGCCAACAAAACGCTGCCGCTGTTCCGCCACGTTAACAGCGAATCGCTGCGTCAGGTTTGCGATATTATTCGCCGGGACATCAATGCCGATGCGGTCGCGATTACCACCACTGACCGGGTGCTGGCCTATGTTGGTTACGGGGAAAATAACTATAACGATCGCAACAACGATATCAGCCCAACCACTCGTCAAGCCATTGAAAGCGACACCATCATCATTAAAAACAACGATGAAGCCTACAGAACGCCGGAGATCCACTCCATGCTGGTCATTCCGCTACGTGAGAAAGGTGTGGTGACCGGCACGTTGAAAATTTACTACTGCCATGCGCATCGTATTACCTCCTCGCTGCAGGAGATGGCGATCGGCCTGTCGCAAATTATCTCCACTCAGCTTGAAGTCTCGCGGGCCGAACAACTACGAGAAATGGCCAATAAAGCGGAACTACGCGCCCTGCAGAGTAAAATTAATCCCCATTTTCTGTTTAATGCGCTTAACGCCATCTCCTCTTCCATCCGCATGAATCCGGATACCGCACGACAGTTGATTTTCAATTTGTCGCGCTATTTACGCTATAACATTGAGTTAAAAGATGACGAGCAGATCGACATCAAGCGCGAGCTGTACCAAATTAAGGATTATATTGCGATCGAGCAGGCGCGATTCGGCGACAAGCTGACGGTGATTTATGATATTGACGAGGACGTCAGCTGCGCCATCCCCAGCCTGCTCATTCAGCCGCTGGTTGAAAACGCCATCGTCCACGGTATTCAACCCTGTCGGGGTAAGGGCGTGGTGACCATCGCCATCAACGAATGCGGAAACCGGGTGCGCATTAGCGTACGGGATACCGGTAACGGTATTGACCCGGCGGTGGTAGCCCGCGTCGAAGCCGACGAGATGCCGGGCAATAAAATTGGTCTGTTGAATGTTCATCATCGGGTGAAACTGCTCTACGGCGAAGGGCTGCATATCCGCCGCTTGACGCCGGGAACGGAGATTGCGTTCTACGTCCCCAACCAGCACGCCCCGGCGAGTGAACCGGTGTCGCTGTTGCCATGAGCGGAGAAAACATGAAAGTTATTATTGTGGAAGATGAGTTCCCGGCGCAGCAGGAACTCACCTGGTTGATTAATACTCACAGCCAGATGGAGATCGTCGGCACCTTTGACGACGGTCTCGATGTGCTGAAATTCCTGCAGCACAATAAAGTCGATGCCATCTTTCTCGACATCAATATTCCCTCTCTGGACGGCGTACTGCTGGCGCAAAATATTAGCCAGTTCGCGCATAAGCCATTTATCGTTTTTATCACCGCGTGGAAAGAACATGCGGTGGAAGCCTTTGAACTGGAAGCGTTTGACTACATCCTTAAGCCTTATCAGGAATCGCGGATTATTAACATGCTACAGAAGCTGTCCAGCGCCTGGCAGCAGCAGGTGGCGGTGAGCGGCGCGCCCGCGCACAACCCACCCCGCGAAAACGACACCATTAATCTGATTAAAGACGAGCGGATCATCGTCACCAGCATTCACGATATTTATTACGCGGAAGCGCATGAAAAAATGACCTTCGTTTATACGCGCCGTGAATCATTCGTCATGCCGATGAACATCACTGAATTCTGCAGCAAACTGCCGGCTGCGCACTTCTTTCGCTGCCACCGCTCGTACTGCGTCAATCTGAATAAAATTCGCGAAATAGAGCCATGGTTCAACAACACCTACGTCCTACGGCTACGCGACCTTGAGTTTCAGGTGCCGGTCAGCCGCAGTAAGGTGAAAGAGTTTCGCCAGTTGATGAATCTGTAATGAGATGGGCGACGGCAGACACCGCCGCCCGGCTGAGAGTGGTTTATAGGATATGCCCCAGCGTCTGGCGCAAATGCGCGCCGGAGCCCAGTAGGCCTGGGTTATCATGGACAATGAGATAAACCGGAATATCCTGCACGTAGGCTTTAAAGCGCCCTTTATCTTCAAACCCGCCGCGGAAACCCGACGCCTTAAAGAACTCAAGGAAACGCGGGACAATACCGCCCGCGATGTACACGCCGCCGAATGTGCCGAGGGTCAGCGCCAGGTTACCGCCAAAGCGCCCCATAATGACGCAGAATAGCGACAGCGCGCGGCGACAATCAATGCAGGTATCCGCCAGCGCGCGTTCAGTAACGTCCTTCGGCTGCAGGTTTTCAGGCAAACGGCCATCGGATTTAACAATCGCCCGATACAGATTAACTAATCCCGGGCCGGACAGAACGCGTTCGGCGGACACGTGGCCTAACTCGTTGCGTAGCTCCTCGAGAATAATGCCCTCTTCTTCGCTGTTAGGCGCGAAATCAACGTGGCCGCCCTCGCCAGGCAGGCTCACCCAGCGTTTATCAACGTGTACCAGGTGCGCTACGCCAAGACCGGTACCTGCGCCGTAGACTGCGATCGGTTTACCTTCCGCCGGTTGCGCGCCGCCGAACTGGATCAGATGCTCGTCTTTGAGCATTGGGATCGCCATCGACACCGCGGTAAAATCATTAATGATTTCCAGATGCGCGAATCCGAGGTTCTTTTTCATCTCGGCAATAGAAAAAGCCCAGGTATGGTTGGTCATCGCTACCCAGTCGCCGGTGATGGGGCACGCAATGGCGATGCAGCCATCATCGACCTTCACGGCTTGTTCGTCGAGATAGACGCGTACAACGGCCTCAAGGCTTGGATAATCGAGCCCGGAATAAGTTTTAGCGCGGGAAATCTCCCCGCTTGCGATATCACATAACGCCAGACGGGCGTTAGTTCCGCCGACGTCTCCTACTAAAGCAAATTTTGTCATTCCGTTACGGCTCCGCTAAAGTCAAAATAATTCTTTTCGCACACTGTAAATTCATGGCGACATAACAACAACGCCCAACGTACAGCCGCCGGTAGTTTAGCGACATTGGTCACATTTAGCCTGTAATCTATGTAACACGGCATCTTATGACCTACACGCAACGTCAGGTTTGGCCTTAAGTTTATCGTTTCAGCACCATTTGCGCCGAAGCTCTTTACAGAGACAGGCAAAGTAGCGCTTCAGGACATTTAAAAGGAACCCTTCATGTTGCACCCGCGCGCCAGAACGATGCTGTTGTTATCGATACCCGCCATTCTTATTGGTATCGCTTCCAGCCTGGTATTGATTGTGGCGATGAAGATCGCCGCGATTCTGCAGAGCATCTTGTGGAGCGACCTGCCGGCGCATGTCGGCATTGCCGCCGATAGCCCGCTGTGGATAATTGCCATCCTCACTCTCACCGGGATTGCCGTGGGGCTGGTAGTCCGTTTCAGCCCCGGTCATGGGGGGCCGGATCCGGCAACCGAATCCTTGATCGGCGCGCCCATCGCCACCAACGCGCTACCGGGGTTACTGGCGGCATTGATTCTCGGCCTCGCGGGCGGTGTCAGTCTCGGGCCGGAACATCCGATCATGGTCGTCAATATCGCGCTTGCCGTCGCCCTCGGTTCGCGCCTGTTTCCACGGGTAAGTTCGCTGGACTGGACAATTCTCGCCGCGTCGGGAACCATCGGCGCGCTGTTCGGCACGCCGGTTGCCGCGGCGCTTATTTTTTCGCAAACGCTCAATAGCAGCAGCGACGTTCCGTTATGGGACCGGCTGTTCGCCCCGCTGCTGGCGGCGGCGGCAGGCGCATTGACGACCGGTATTTTTTTCCATCCCAATTTCACCCTGCCAATCCCGCACTATCCGCACCTGCGCATCGTCGATATCATCAGCGGCGCGATTGTCACGCTTATCGCCATCGCCGTCGGCATGGTCGCCGTGTGGTGTCTGCCGCGTCTGCACGCGCTCATCCACCGGCTGAAAAACCCGGTGTTAATGCTGGGAATCGGTGGTTTTTTACTGGGGATCCTGGGCGTTATCGGCGGACATATTACGCTATTTAAAGGTCTGGACGAAATGCAGCAACTGGCCTCCAGCCAGACGCTTGGCGCCGGCGATTTTCTGCTCATTGCCGTGGTGAAATTGGCGGCGCTGGTGCTGGCGTCCGCATGCGGTTTCCGCGGCGGGCGTATTTTCCCGGCGGTGTTTGTCGGCGTCTCGTTGGGGCTAATGCTGCATGCTCACGTTGAAGCGGTACCGGCCGCCATTACCATCTCCTGCGCGATCCTCGGCCTGGTGCTGGTCGTTACCCGCGACGGCTGGCTGAGTCTGTTTATGGCGTCAGTAGTGGTGCCTGACACCACCCTGTTGCCGCTGCTTTGTATCGTGATGCTCCCGGCCTGGCTACTGCTGGCCGGGAAGCCGTTGATGATTGCCAAACGCCGCGGCGATTAGCCGCGGTTGTTGCGATTTTCCAGCGCCTGGGTGACCGCGCGTAAGAAATCAGGAATATCCATTTTCGGCAGCATGACTTCGACCATCGTTAACTTATCGGAATTAACGCTATCGGCCATCGCCTCCGCCAATTCGCCGGTTTGCGTTACCCGCCAACAGCGGGAAGGCGTATCCGGCGCAAAAGCATCGGGGAAGCGGCTCCAGTCCCACAATGCGATATCGTTGTAGCGCTGTTCCGGCCCGTGAATCGCGCGCTCGACGGTGTAGCCCTCATTATTCAACAGCAAAATCAACAGCTTTTGCTTATCGCGCAGCATTGAGCTCATCTCCTGGATAGTGAGCTGGGCGGCGCCATCGCCAATGATTAATACCACCCTTCTGTCCGCGGCGGCTGTCTGTGCGCCGTAGGCGGCAGGTAGCGTAAAGCCGATTGAGCCCCATAGCGGCTGCACCAGCAGCGTCGCCTGGGAGGGAAGTTTTAATGAGGCGATGCCGAATGCCGAGGTCCCCTGATCGGCAAGAATAATATCGCCCGGCCGCAGCTGTTTCTCGACCGTACTCCAGAAGTTTTTCTGCGTCAGATTACCCTGCGGCGCGCCGGAAGCGTCGGGCGCGATGATATCTGGCGCGCTCCATTCGGCGGACAGCTTGCCAGAAACGTCAATGAGTGCCGCCAGCGCCTGATCCATCGGGATCCGGCTGAACCAGTGATCGCCAACCCGCGCGGCGAACGGCTGGATTTCGATGGTTTTCTCCGTTGGCAAATGATGGGTAAAGCCGGCGGTAATCGTATCGGTAAAGCGCGTACCCACGCAGATGATGGCATCGGCGTTTTCCATCGCCTCGCGAGTCTGCGGCGCGCTGGCGATCCCGCTATAGGTCCCGGCAAAACCTGAGCCTTGTTCGTCAAATAGCCCTTTCCCCATCAGCATGGTGGCGTGGGTTATCGGCGCGGACTTAACCCACTGCTGTAGTGTGTTTTGCAGACCGTAACGCTGAGCGAGAAAATCCGCCAGCAGCGATACGCGGCGACTGCTGCGCAACAATTTGGCCGCGTGCTCGCGAAAGCCGGCAAGCTGGTTTTCATCGGCCGCCGGGCCCTTAATCACCAGCGCGCGGGCCGGCGGCACCGCACGGGCTTTCGCCACGTCGGCAGGCAGCATCAGATACCCTGGGCGGTGGTGGGTCAGCATGTCGCTTAATACCCGGTCAATTTCATGACAGGCGTTGCCCGCCGTTAGCGTCGCCTGAGTACAGGTGATTTGTTCGCTCATCCGCGAGAAATGGGTGAAATCGCCGTCGCCGAGCGTATGGTGCAGCAGTTCGCCGCGCTGCTGCGCGCCGGTAGAAGGCGCGCCCACAATATGCAGCACCGGAATATGTTCCGCATAACTACCGGCCACCCCATTCAACGCGCTTAACTCTCCTACGCCATAGGTGGTTAGCAGCGCGCCAGCGCCTTTTATACGCGCATAGCCGTCTGCGGCGTAGGCCGCGTTCAGTTCGTTAGCACAGCCGACCCATCCCAAATCTTGATGGGCTATCACGTGATCGAGAAACTGTAAGTTGTAATCACCAGGTACGCCGAACAGGCGATCGATACCACAATCTACGAGACGATCCAGCAGATAATCGCCAATGGTGTAAGTCGGTTGCATATCCATAATCCTTGTTGTTGTGCAGGTAATCTGAGTATTAGATATGCGTTTTAACTGTCCAGATTGTGAGCAACAAAGAGGGTGGAAAGCAAAATTTACGCGTTTTCCCCATATACTCCGCATACAACATTGATTAGTGTAAACGTATACACACCCTGTTTTGATGCGGAGGAAGTATGGTTTACCAGGCAAGTAACACGCGTTATCAGGCCATGGAGTACCGCCGATGCGGGCGCAGCGGCCTGAAGCTACCGGCGATATCTCTCGGCCTGTGGCATAACTTTGGCGATGAAACACAGGTAGAGAACAGCCGCCAGTTGCTGCATCATGCCTTCGACCTTGGTATTACCCACTTCGACCTGGCGAACAATTACGGCCCACCGCCGGGATCGGCGGAGAGCAACTTCGGGCGGATCCTCAAAGAAGATTTTCTGCCCTACCGCGACGAACTCATCATCTCCAGTAAAGCGGGCTATACCATGTGGGACGGCCCTTATGGCGACTGGGGATCGCGCAAGTATCTGGTCGCCAGCCTCAACCAGAGCCTGAAGCGGATGGGCCTTGAGTACGTCGATATCTTTTATCACCACCGCCCGGATCCGGAGACGCCGCTGGAGGAGACCATGCGGGCGCTGGATCATCTGGTTCGCCAGGGGAAAGCGCTCTACGTTGGTTTATCAAACTACCCGCTTGAGCAGGCGCGTCAGGCTATCGCTATCCTCAACGATCTCGGCACACCTTGCCTGATTCACCAACCCAAATATTCGATGTTTGAACGTTGGGTGGAAGAAGGATTATTAGCGATGCTGCAGGCCGAAGGCGTGGGAAGTATAGCGTTTTCACCGCTTGCCGGCGGGCAATTGACCAACCGCTATCTAAACGGTATTCCGGCAGACTCGCGCGCAGCCAGCAATAGCCGTTTTTTACAGCCGGAACAGCTCACCGCCGAGCGGTTGGAAAAAGTCCGCCAGCTTGACGCAATTGCCGGGCGCCGCGGACAGAAGCTATCACAGATGGCCCTGGCCTGGGTGCTGCGTGAAAATAAAGTGACGTCAGTGCTGATCGGCGCCAGTAAAACGGCGCAACTGGACGATGCCGTGGGTATGTTAAGCAATCGTCAGTTCAGCGCTGAAGAGTGCGCCGCCATTGATGCGATCCTTGCGGTGTAAACTCATTTTTACTTTGGCAAAAAGTGCTATTTCTTGCGATTTAAGAGTTCCCTGATGCTACGTCTCTTTACCGGCTCGTAATATTTGGTTAACAGGTCATTTAAGACCCGATCGTGAGGAGAAGAGTATGTTCAGGTCACTGATTCTGGCTGCGGTACTGCTGGCATGCGCGCCGGTTATCGCTAATGCTGGTGAAATCACCCTGCTGCCATCGGTAAAATTACAAATTGGCGATCGTGACGGTTACGGTAACTACTGGGACGGTGGCGGCTGGCGCGACCGTGATTACTGGCGTCGTCATTATGAATGGCGCGATCACCGCTGGCATCGCCATGATAACGGCTGGCATCGCGGTTGGGATAAACGCGGCTGGGATCGCGGTCGCGCTTACGAGCGCGGCTATCGCGAAGGCTGGAACGATCGTCGTGGCGGCTGGGGCCGAGGCCCGGGCGGCGGACGTGGTCACGGCCACGGGCACCACTAATTGATAAAGGGAGCGCAAGCTCCCTTTTTTGTTGCCGTATTAATCTAATGCTGAACCAATAATCAGCCAGCCGTTCAGCGCCACCACAATCGCCACAATCAGCCAACCGATGCGTTTTACCCACCGACTATTAACCAGATCGCCCATTAACCGCGCATCGCTGGTAAAAATTAGCAGCGGCACCAGTGCCAGCGCAATCCCGAAGCTCAGCAACACCTGACTCATCACCAGGATACGCGTCGGGTCCAGCCCCATCATAATCACGATAAATGACGGCAGCATGGTGATTGTCCGGCGAAACCACAGCGGAATATGGAAGCGGATAAACCCCTGCATCACGACCTGCCCGGCAAGCGTTCCGACTACCGTCGACGAGAGACCGGCGGCAACCAGACTGAGACCAAAAACCGTCGCGGCGGCATGGCTGAGCAGCGGTTCGAGAGTTAAATAAGCCTGGTCGAGATCGGCCACGCCGGTGTGGCCGTTGAAGTGAAACGCAGCGGCGGCGGTCGCCATCATCGCCAGGTTAACGAAACCAGCGATGGTCATCGCAATCGCCACATCCCAACGCGTGGCGTTATAGCGTTCTTTGCGCGACCCATCGTGCAGGTTCTGCGTCAGCGACGAGTGCAGATAAATAACATGCGGCATAATCGTCGCGCCGAGTACCCCGGCGGCAAGGAATACCGCCTCACCATTAGGCAGACTCGGAATGATCATGCCTTTGGTCAGCGGCGCTAACGCCGGCTGCGAGAAGATAAGCTCAACCACATAGGCCGTTGCCACAAACAGCAGTAGCCCGCCAATGACTTTTTCCAACGGTTTCTGCCCGCGACGCTGCAACATCAGGATCAGGAAAGTCGCGACACCGGTCAGCACTGCCCCCTGCAATAAGGAAATGCCGAGCAGCAGCTTAAAGCCGATGGCCGCACCGATAAATTCAGCCAGATCGGTCGCCATGGCGATAATTTCCGCCTGTACCCAATAAAACCATACCACCGGGCGCGGGTAGTGATCGCGGATCTGTTCCGCGAGGTTTTTACCGGTGGCGATACCGAGCTTGGCCGATAACACCTGAATCAGCATCGCCATCAGGTTCGCCCAGACCACTACCCATAATAATTGATAGCCAAAGCTGGCGCCTGCCTGGATATTCGTGGCGAAGTTACCCGGATCGATGTAGCCGATGGCAGCAATGAACGCGGGCCCCATCAGTGCGAGCCTCATCTTGCGCGCTGCGCGACCGCTGCTATTCTCAACGCGACTGCTAGTCATTTTCTGCCCCTGGAAATATAGCCTTTGCTATGTTTAATGCTATCAAAATGCGAATGATTATCAAGTTCATTTAGAAAGGTGATAATGATTGCTTTGATAGGAGGGAACGATAGTAGGCCAAATAACGAAACGGGCGTGAAGCTGTGGACAACGCGCCTTTCATCAGATTAGTACATTAATGCAACTTTTAATACCTTTGCATAACATAACAAAAATGTACGATTGATCACTATTTTTGTTATTGGTCACATATCCTTGCAATAGTGTGGATTCGATCTCGTTTTATTTAGGCTTGTTGCATAGAATGTGCACGGAAATTTAACCTGCCTCATATTTGGAGCAAATATGGACCGCGTCTTGCATTTTGTCCTCGCGATCGTTGTGGTGGCTATACTGGCCTTGTTGGTCAGTCACAACCGTAAGCAGATCCGCATTCGTTATGTTATTCAATTACTTGTTATTGAAGTTTTGCTGGCCTGGTTCTTCCTGAACTCCGATGTCGGTCTGGGTTTTGTGAAAGGCTTTTCCGAGATGTTCGAGAAACTTCTCGGTTTCGCCAACGAGGGCACCAACTTCGTATTCGGTAACATGAACGATAAAGGTCTGGCCTTCTTCTTCCTGAAGGTTTTGTGCCCAATCGTCTTTATTTCCGCGCTGATTGGTATTTTACAGCATATTCGCATTCTGCCGATTGTCATCCGCGCTATCGGTACCGTGCTGTCGAAAGTTAACGGCATGGGTAAACTGGAATCTTTCAACGCCGTCAGCTCGCTGATCCTCGGTCAGTCGGAAAACTTCATCGCCTATAAAGATATTCTCGGCAAAATGTCGCGCAACCGTATGTACACCATGGCGGCAACCGCGATGTCTACCGTTTCGATGTCTATCGTCGGCGCGTATATGACTATGCTGCAGCCGAAGTATGTGGTTGCCGCGCTGGTGCTTAATATGTTCAGCACCTTTATCGTCCTGTCGCTGATTAACCCGTACCGCGTTGAGCAGAGCGAAGAAAACCTGCAGATGTCCAATCTGCACGAAGGTCAAAGCTTCTTCGAAATGCTGGGCGAATACATTCTGGCAGGCTTTAAAGTAGCGATTATCGTCGCGGCGATGCTGATCGGCTTTATCGCGCTGATTTCCGCACTCAACGCCCTGTTCGCGACCGTCACCGGCTGGTTTGGCTACAGCATCTCCTTCCAGGGGATCCTCGGCTACATCTTCTATCCGGTTGCGTGGGTGATGGGCGTGCCGGCGAGCGAAGCGCTGCAGGTGGGCAGTATTATGGCGACCAAACTGGTGTCTAACGAATTCGTGGCGATGATGGATCTGCAGAAAGTGGCAGCGACGCTCTCCCCGCGTGCTGAAGGTATCATCTCTATCTTCCTGGTCTCCTTCGCCAACTTCTCTTCTATCGGTATCATCGCCGGGGCAATTAAAGGCCTGAATGAAGAGCAGGGTAACGTGGTTTCCCGCTTTGGCCTGAAACTGGTTTACGGTTCCACGCTGGTCAGCGTGTTGTCAGCTTCCATCGCTGCGCTGGTGCTGTAATCCCAAACTGACGTTAATAGCATAATAAGCCGGGCAGCGTTATCGCCCGGCTTTTTTACGCCTTTAATTCGCTTAACGGCTGCGGTTTGCCAATCAGGTAACCCTGTAAATAATCAACGCCCAGCGCCAACAGCATCGCCTTTTGCGCCTCTGTCTCGACGTACTCTGCGACTACCGTAAGCTGTTTCGCCCGCGCGATTTCGATTATGGATTTGACGATAATCGCATCAAGCTGGTCGCTCTCGATTTCGTGCACGAAGCAGCCGTCAATTTTTACGATATCCGCCTGCAGGCTCTTCAGACGCTCATAGTTCGCGTAACCGGTACCGAAGTCATCAATGGCGATAGCGCAACCGAACTCACTCAGCAGCTGAATATTATGCATACTGGTATCCGCATTCGAGAACGCCTGCTCCTCGGTTATCTCAATCGTAATATACGCAGGCGATACACGATAACGCTTAAACAGTGCGATAATCTGAGCGGCGCTATCCTTTTGCATCAGCGTATACGGCAGCAAATTGACGGAGAAGCGTCGGCCAGGATGGTGATCGATCTGGCTGAACAGCGTTTCCAGAACCAGCATATCGAAACGCTGGCTGAGGTTGAACTGCGCAATAAGCGGAATAAAACGATCCGGCGTGATAATCGTCTCGCCGCAACGCATACGGGTGAGGATTTCGTAATAGCCCTCCCCTTCTGCGTTCTGAATCGGCTGCGCATACAGCAGGAGGCTACGCTCGTTCAGCGCTTGTTTTATTTTCGTCAGCATCCGTACCTGTTCGGTCGTTTGATCGGAAACCTCTTCCTGCGCGATATCTAACGCCAGCACCCGCTGCACGGCGCCAGCCTGCTCCGATAACCAGCTAAGCTGGCCAAGCATGGGGTGTAATTCGGTCTCAATGCCGCTGTAACTACCCCACGCCGCGCCAAACTCTAAATCCAGATCCTGGTTATGCCAGTTAAATTTAGCGTGGTTAAGCATCGAGACGATGTGGTTTAACCGTGCCGCCGGTTCCGGCCCCTCTATCACCAGCAATAACTCGCTACCCGGGAGCTGATAAATTTTATCGTGGTGATCCAGGAGCGGCTGCAGACGGCGGGCTATTTGCCGTTTGCACTCTACACGCATCATCATGCCGTAGTGACGGCTAAGGAAGTCCAGGTTTTCGATACGCAGGCTGCTAATAACAACCCGAGGCGATTGGCGCAAATGCCCTTCCAGCGCCCGCAGATTGGGTAACCCGGTTAACGGATCTTCTTCAGCCCGATCGCGCCAGCGCTGTTTAATTCTCTCGCTACGCGAATAAATATCCGTCATGTAAAACAAACAAATCGTGAATGAAATTAACACCGACAGGACAAATGACAAGGAGTACCCCGATTGAACGCCCTGGAGAAAATTTTTGTTATAGGCCACTAAAAAGAATGCCGAAATAGCCCAGGTAATGCGAATTAATTCATGCCCCAGCCGGCCGATACCGATGAAGTAGAGAATAAAAATAATCGGCACCAGATATCCAGCAATTAAATCTGAATCAAAAGGCGCGCAAAGCACCAGCATGATTGTGATTAATGCCATAAACCAATATATGGTAAAGGCTCTTCTTTTTTTCACCAGCCACGGTTGACAATGACGCAACCAAAACACCCGCCGGTAACGTGGGCAAACCATCATTCTCATCGGGTAATAGAAAGCGGTAGTAAAGATTAAGGCGGCGCAGATCAACGCCTGGATATCAATAACGGAATAGATGATCGACGCGGTACTGAAGTAGCTGGAGACGGCAAGCGGGAAGGCGAAGAAGCGCCCCGCCAGATACATCGTCAGCTTAAGCAGAATGGGGGCAAAGAAGCCGCCCCAGAAGATACGGCGACCGATATGGCGCTTGGCAGGCCTTCCGCTACGCCATTTTTTCCCCGACAACGAGCGCATGATAGCGAAGGTGAAAAAGACGGAAAATAACTGACAAAATAACAGGATAGCGGCCTGTGTATAAGTTAGATCTATTACAAATGTATTAGTAATTGCAAACGCAACAATCAAGGGGGCAACGGCGTAACGGCCAAAAATACAAATGGTTGCGTACATTACGCTTAATGGCAGCCATGCCAGATAAATTTGTTTTCCGTCGATAAGGGTTTGCGGAGAAATTAATCGAGATAGCGGAATAAAAATCAAACAAACAATTAACGCCAGCAGAGTTTTTTTAACTTTGATGTTAAATATGTCAGTCATTATTGTTAATCAACACCTCTGCGGCTAAAAAATTATAAGCAATCAGAAAATAGTATGTTGGTTAATAATGGCAGGCAAGAAAATAAATCGAGAAAAATTCCTAAATTACGTTGGTTTTTATTTGCTCGATACACGCTGACGTAAGCTTAACGTCATTTACATTAACGGCGCAAAAAGCAAAAACCCCCGCCGTAGCGGGGGTTCGAATTTTGGTGGAGCTAAGCGGGATCGAACCGCTGACCTCTTGCATGCCATGCAAGCGCTCTCCCAGCTGAGCTATAGCCCCACAGGACCTCTTTACGAACCAAATCCGCTGGGTGCAGAATTTGGTGGAGCTAAGCGGGATCGAACCGCTGACCTCTTGCATGCCATGCAAGCGC